>CBDVCL010000200.1:0-5099 GCA_965372475.1 uncultured bacterium
ATACTCGTGCCGCCGACTATGCCGCTGAACGCGGCATCATCATCGCTGACACCAAGTTTGAATTCGGCAAGAAAGGGGACGAGCTTATCGTCATTGACGAGGTGCTGACTCCCGATTCCTCACGCTTCTGGCCGCAGCACGGCTATAAGCCGGGAGGGACACAGCCTAGTTTCGACAAGCAGTACCTGCGCGATTATCTTGAGACGCTGGATTGGGATAAATGCCCACCACCTCCCCCGTTGCCCGAGCAGATACAGCAGAATACTCGGGCGAAATACGTCCAGGCCTATGAGTTGATTACGGGGGGGAAGCTGGAACTGTAAAACTGGAAGTCAGAGGTCGGAGGTCGGATTAGTGAGAGCGCGTCCGACATCCGACTTCCTACTTCCGACTTCCCTCAACCTTTGGCCGATAAATCACCCGCATTACCACGCGTCGGCCGTTCGTGATCTCCCGCCGGTATATCCCCTTCTTCTGGCTATCGAAGGCATCATAGAGCTCCTTCTCCGCGCCGTCCAGGAGCAATACGGCCCCATCTGGGATGCGGAAGGAAGCGTCGAATCCCCGTATCGCGTCCCGGCCTTGCAGGAAAGGGACATATTCCTTCCTGCGCCGCAGGGAAGGGGAGAGATAGGGAGACATCTGCCGTTCCCCGGCGGCGTCCAGGTAATAGGTAAGGCGGTGCAGTTTGAAATCAAGGATATCGCGGCTGGCGACGTCTTCGGCGTAGTAACCGAAGTACCCCCAGCCGAGCACGGCGGCGCTGAGGGCGACCAGCAGGGCCCGGTGCGCCCAGCGGACGGGGGCTATCTTGCGCAAGACGCGTTCCAGCCTTAGCAAGGCGGCGGCGGCGCCGAGAGCTACGAGGGGCGCGGTGAGGGCGAGGGCAAAATGCGTGCCGCTGCCGCGCGGCTGGAAGGCGATGAGAAAGGACAGCAGGTAGACCGAGCCGGGAAACAACGCCCTGCCGCCGCGCACAAGCGAGGCGGCGGCCGCGATGAGAAACAGGGGCAGGAGAGCGGGCCCGATGGGCCCCATGCCGGCGAAACCCAGCTTGGCGTCTCCCAGGCCGTGATAGGTCAAGAGGCGGACGGTTTCGACCAGGTCGCCGCCGTAGCTAAGAGCCAGCAGTATCACGCCCGTCAGCAACGCCGCGCGTATTCGTAGGGGCGTACTGAAAGGCGCCCCCGCGATGCGGCGCCGGCCTTCTCCCGGCAGGGCGTAATAGAGTAGTAAGAGCACCAGCGACGCCTGCAAGCAGGCGGCGGGGGTATGGAGCAGGAGAGCCGGCACCAGCAGGATCACCAGGGGTGGGACGAAACGCCATTTTTCTCTGGCTAATACGGCCAGGGCCAGGGCCAGGGGCAGCACCAACGAAGTGCTTATACTCGCGCCGCTGACGCGCGAGGCG
Source organism: uncultured bacterium (assembly GCA_965372475.1). GTDB lineage: Bacteria > Oederibacteriota > JAUXIB01 > JAUXIB01 > JAUXIB01 > CBDVCL01. The sequence continues at coordinate 1,412 of CBDVCL010000200.1, forward strand.
GCGAAGTGAAAAGGCATCACCGCCAGGAGCGCGGCGGCGTATAGGCCGCCGCGGCCGGGCAATACCAGGCGGCCGAGCAGAAAGGTCAGGGCCACGCCCAGTGTGCCGATCAGGACCGCGGCAATGCGCAGTCCCATCGCTCCCACGCCGACTGAGCGCAGGCAAAGGTGGGTGAGATAATCGCCGGCGTCGGCGAAAGCGCGCGCCGGTTGGGCCGCCAGGCTCGTGGCGGCAAGCTTCACTTCGTCTTGCGAAAACCCCGCCGGGACATCCAGCACCCAGGCGTGGCGTATCAGCAGGGCGAAAAGGAACAGCGCCAGCGGCACGAGGGCGGCCTGCCATGACCGTCGTGCCGGCGTGATGGCGGCGGCGGAGTGGGTCTTGCTGCTGAAGAGGACATACGCGCACAGGAACGCCGCGAGGAGAAGGAAAGCGAGAGCGAGGGGAAAGAGCGGGGAAGGCGCCAGGGCATAGTTGGCCCGACGGAACCCGTACCAGGCCAGGAGGCAGGCGGAGAGATAGGCGAGGCAGAGGGAGACGTAGAAGACGAGGGCAGCGTGCCGCCGCATCAACCCCGTGAAGAAGTCCCCGCGTGTCCGCCAGCGCAAGCCCTTCGCCCGGCTCTTGCTCAATTGCTTCGGTGAGGGCAGGGACAGCCGCGGTATGCGTATGCGAAGGGACCTGGCGAGGCGGAAGAACTTGACGGCCGGCACGGCCAGGCCGAGAGCAAGCAACGCCCAGCCCCAGCTCCTGCCGAGGGACAATTCGAGCAGGCCGAGGAGGATGAGGACGGGAGCTAGTTCAGCAAGGGTTTTTCGCATTGGTCTTCCTCACCACAGAGTCACGGAGAACACAGAGAAAGTCACTGAGTTCTTTCTTGGTCAGGCGGAGCAAGTGCAGAAGAGAAGAACAGTATTCCTCCTGCCACGCCATTCCTCGGTGCCCTCTGTGGCTCTGTGGTTAAATCGCCTTTACTCTTCGTAGCGTAACTCTATCTTCACGTTACGGGGCAGTAACAGCACCTTTTCCCCGACCTCCATCACTTGGTGTGGCTGCTCAATTACTATATCGCTGACACCCGGGGTGGAGCGCAGCCAGGCGGCAAGCGCGGCGGGGTCGAGATCATCCCCCAGCCCGAGCGGCGGCGGCGCAGCCGCTTCGCGTTCGGCGCCGGGATAAAAGTAATTAAGCGTACGCTTCTTCACGGCGCGTTCGGTCTCTCCCGGGTCGGCGGCTTTGACCTCCACGCGCATCTTGATGTCCGTCTGCAGGGAACGGTAGGGACCGTCGCTGCTGAAGCTCAGCTTGGCGTCCGCGGCGTAGCCTTCGAGGGAGTAATAATAGAGATAGCGGAATCGCCTGCCGTCGTGTATCACCCTCATCTCGCCCCGGGGGAACTCGCGCGCGAGTATTGCCGTGAGCAGGGCGGCTTCCTTGTTGTCCTCGCCCCATATTGTCACCAGGGCGGGGGGCTTGAAGAGAAAGGCCTTCGGCTTGGCCCAGCCCGGGTTGAGGGTGTAAGGGCGGGAGAAGTTATCCAGGCCGTATATCTTTTTCACCAGCGCGTGCTGAGTGCATATGCCGCGGCGCGATTCCAGCATGTATATCCTGCGTGCCGGGTCCTGCTGGGCCAGCTTGACCTGCAGGGCGAGGGGCGTGGCGGCGAGACGGGAAGGCGCGCGATAGTAGGCGTGCCAGAAGTTGAGCCCTACCACGGTGACGAGAAGAGCACGGCCAAGCGCGGCAGCGGGCAGGAGTGGCGCCAGGGCGACCAGCGTTCCCCGCATGCCGATCGCGGCGTAAGCGATGAGGAAGGGCAGCATGAAAAAGAGGCGCGAGACAGGGGGATAGGCGTGATAGGAGACGGCGCCGACGGCCAGCAGGCAGACGAAGTAGCTGATGTTAAGGGCGAGGTAATCCCTGCGGCGCAGTCCCCAGAGCAGGGAATAACCCATGCCGAGGAGACAGAAGAGGCCGCTTAGGAAGTCGAGCAGTTGCCCCTGGACGAAGTGGCCGCTGGCCTGGTAGTGCAGGGGTATGAGCAGGGAGAAGCCGATGTTGCGCAGGAGTAGGGTGCGGAGATCACCTTCCAGTTTCAACTGGGAGAGGGCCTGCAGGGCCGTTCCCGTCGCCTGCGGGCCGGAGAGGTCGCTGCGCAGGGCGCTTTCCTTAAGGACGCTGAGCACGAAATTCCCATGGGAGTTCATCAGCAACGGCGCCACGCAGAGGGAGAACGCCAGCAGGAACACGCCCAGGTAGATGACATGGCGCGGCCGCAGGCGGTCAATGAACATCAGCAGGAAGAAGATGAGCGCGATGCCGACGGCGAGGCGGGAGGAGTAGAAGGTATAGAACCCCCAGCCGCAGGCGGTACCGGCCAGGGCGAAGCCGAGAAGACTGCCGCTTTCGATACCCCAGAAAAGCGCGGCCAGCCCGAGTACGAGCGGGAAGATGACGTGGTTGTTGTCGTAGCCGAGATGGGAATAGGCGATGACGTAGTGCGAGGCGAAGAGGAGACAGGTGCCGATCACAGCCGTGCGCCGGCTGAAAAGCGATTTCAGCATGATGTAGAACGGCAGCAGGCACGCGGCGGCGGCCAACGACGAGCTGAGGCGCCAGCCGGCGTTCTCCGCGCCGAAAACACGGGCGACCAGGGCCTGGTAGTAAGAGGCCATCGCCGGGTGGGAGCCGTAGACGGCGGTGGCCGAGAAGGGATTGAGTTTTTCTATCCGGCCCTCTTTTATCAGACGTTGGATAAAGTGGTAGAAGCTGTATTCATCGCCGATGAAGGAGTATTGCCAGGCGTTTATGTCCAGGGTGTAGAGGCGCAAGGCGAGGGCGCTGAGCAGGACCAGCCAGCCGGTTTCGGCGCGGCTAAGGGGGCCGAGGTGCAGGAAGTTCCTGTTGGCCGCGATGTCGAGCAGGAAGAAGAAGAGCAGCAGCAGGACGGCGGCGCCGAGCCAGAGGGCGATGTCGCCCCAGCCGAGCGATGCCTTGAGGTGGTGCTGGTAGAGGAACACGTTCAAGACCACGGCCCCGGGCAGGACCAGTCCCAGGGCGACCGCGAGCCGGTTAGTGCTTAGCCTTGAAGAGCGAACGCCCTGGCCGAAATATGTAAGCTTGCCCTGTGCCTTTGCTTCCTCCAGCTTGTTGCCGAGGGCGAGGTAGAAGACAAGGCCGGCGAGGAGCCAGAGGAGAAGGGCCAGGGCCATCTCGGTCTTTTCACCATACATCCCCGCCAGGAACGGTATCTTGTGGGGGATACCGGGTAGGTAAGCGCGGCGGTGAAGCTCGCCAAGGTTATCGGCCAGCCATCGCGCGGCGAGCGCGAGCATCAGCGCGATCACTATCAGGCGAGGTTGGAGATAGTTTTTCGCTTTTTGCAGCGTATTGCTGATTGACATGGTCTTTCTCCAACATTATACTCGATATTCATGCTGTGGGGAAGCGAGGAAGCGGGAAGCGGAGAATAACGCATCAAACACGAGCGACTATCGACTATCGGCTATCGACTATCGCGCGATCGAACGATAGCCCGATAGACGAACCAGCGATAGGATTTCCGATAGACGATCGTCCGATAGACCGATAGACGAAAAGGGAGGTGCCCGTGAATATACTCGTAATCGGCAACGGCGGCAGGGAACACGCGCTGTGCTGGAAGCTGGCGCAGGGCTCTCAGGTGGAG
>CBDVCL010000201.1:0-5093 GCA_965372475.1 uncultured bacterium
TGTTACTGATAACACTAGCAATTACCGCTGGGGGCTACAAAAGTGCCTACGAGAATAACGCCGCCGTCAAGGAATACGGCCTGGGCGCCAGGGCCGAGGCGAAGGGCAACAGCCTGCTGGCGCGCGAGCACTACCATGAATCATTGGGAGGGTTCAAGGACGCCGCGATCGAGGAACCGGACTCCTCACGCTTGCAATTCAACCAGGGCACGGCGTATTATAAGAGCGGCGACCTGAAAAACGCGGCGAAGAAGTTCGAGAGCGCGGCCGTCGACGAGAAGCTGCGCGCCCACTCCTATTATAACCTGGGGAACACCCGCTTGATGGGCCAGGACTTTTCCGGGGCAGTGAAGGCCTACCGCGAATCCCTGCGGCTGGATGCGGAGAGGAAGGAGACGTGGCACAACCTGGAGGTGGCGGCTAGGTTGCTCGAGGCGCAAAAGTCCGAATCGGCGAAACGGCGAGACGGCGAATCGGAGCAAGAGAAGAAGAACGACGCTTCAAAACAGCTGGGCGGTCAAGGTGAAGAGGAAAAGAAAAATCAGGGCGAACCGGCACAGGGGCAGGACGGGGAGGAGAAGCAGAACGAGGGCAAGCAGGCGGGTACCATGAGCAAGGAAGAGGCCGAGCAGATGCTGGAGGCGTTGGCAGAGATGGAGCTGAAAGCGCTGGGAGGGCCGAGGGACGCAGGGGCGGGTGGTGGGGACGCGAATATGAACGACTGGTAGTTTCGAAACGGCGACGGGGCGATGGGGCGAAGCAGGAAAGGGGCTGACTGTGTTGAGCAAGAAGAGCAAGGTCGACAAGATAAGATCTTACAAAGAATTGCGCGTCTATCAGAATGCGATGGATGTCGCGATGGAGATTTACGAGTTGACGAAGAGTTTTCCGCGGGATGAGAGATACTCCCTGGTGGACCAGTATCGAAGGGCCTCTCGATCTGTTTGCTCGAATATCGCTGAGTCCTGGAGGAAGCGTAGGTACAAGGCGGCTTTCATAGCGAAGCTGAGCGATGCTGAAACAGAAGCCTGTGAGACACAGGTGTGGACTGATTTTTCCAAGAGATGTAAATACCTTGACGAAGTCAAATGTAATGATTTAGATGATAAATACGACCACATAATGTCACAGATCGTACTGATGATTAAGGAACCAGAGAAGTGGATCATTCGTTAGCAATAGTCTATGCGTTGATTGTTTCGCCGATTCGCCGTTTCGCCGACTTGTCCGCCGCAGCCTTGGCGAAGGGGGATTCGCCGTTTCGAGCCCTGTGCCTCGGCATAGCACTACTGGCTGTCACTGGCCACTACTCAGCCACTGCCAAGGAAATAAGCGTCACCGCGACGGTCGACCGCAACCGCGTCGCGCTCGGCGAGTCGTTGACCTACACTCTCGTGGTTGAGGGCGAGGGCCTGGGCTCGCTACAGCCGACCCTTCCCGCTCTGGGCGATTTCGAGGTATACTGGGGCGGCCAGAGCCAGCGCATGCAGATAGAGAACACGCGGGTGACGCGCCAGATCATCTTCAGCTACACCATGGTGCCGAAGAAGGAAGGAGAGCTGACCATAGGTCCTGCCGCGGTCAAGGCGGGGGGGAAGAGCTACAAGACGCAGGCGATAAAGATACGTGTGGCGAAGTCCGCCCCTCCTGCCGGCGGCGGCAAAGCGAAGCCTGGCGCGGCGTCTGCGGAGCTGTTCGCGCAGGCCGAGGTATCCACGCGGCGCGCCTATGTCGGCCAGCAGGTGATCTACACCGTGCGGTTGTTCCACGCGGCTGATTTCTGGCTTGGCGGCGCCAGCTACAACCTGCCGTCCCTTGATGGTTTCGTGGTCGAGCATCTGGGGCCGCAGAACGGCCGGGAGTATAACAAGGTCTTCAACGGACGTTCTTACCGTGTGTGGGAGCTGAAGATGGCCTTGGTCGCCAGCTCCGCCGGCAAGCTGAATATCGCTCCCCTCGTATTTCAATGTAAGGTCAGGGACCCGGGCCGGCGTGACTGGTTTGGGCGCCCCGGCGTTACCGGGCGCCGCGTACTGGCCGCGGCACAAGAGCTCGAGGTATTGAATACGCCGCTGCAGGGGCGGCCGCAGCACTACGCAGGCGCGGTGGGACAGTACCGGGCCAGCGCCGCTCTGGACCAGGAGAAGGGATGCGTGAACCAGCCCCTGCTCTTGAGGACGGTGATATCCGGGCGCGGATACCTGGCCGGGGTGAAGCCGCCTCAGGCAAAGTGGCCCAAGAGCGCGCGCGTCTATGAGCCGAAGAAGGAAGTGCGGCAGCGTAAGGACGACAGGGGATTCTACGGTGAGGTGGTTTTCGAGACGGTGCTCGTCCCTAAGATTGAAGGGAAGCTGACCATTCCCGCGCAGGAATTCAGCTACTTCGACCCGGATAAGGGCAAGTATATCAAGGCGCGCACGGGACCTATGGTGATAGAGGTGGCCGCGGCAGTCCGGGTAGTGGAGCGGGGATCGTTCGCCAAGAGGGAGGTGGAACTCCTGGGCGGCGATATCCGCTTCATCAAGATGACCCTGGGCGCTTACCCCGCGCCAGCCTTGCTGGGGATACAGTCGTTGGCCGTGCTTTCCCTGCCGCCCCTGCTCTACTTCGTCTTGTTCCTCTTGCTGCGGCACTGGCGGCGCCTGCGATTTGACCTGGCCTATTCCCGTCGCAGCCGCGCCTTCAAGCGCGCGCACGTGAGCTTGATGGCGCTGGGCGGTTCTTCGGCGGAAGAAGAGGCGTCGGCGGTGCATGGAGCCCTGGCGGGATACGTTGCCGACCGCTTGAACCTGCACAGGGGACTGACCTCGGCGGACGTATTGCGCGCGCTCAGGGGCAAGGCGGTGGAGGGGAAGCTGCTCTCGCAGGCCGAGGAACTGCTCATTGATTGCGACAGCGTGCGCTTCTCTGCGGACAAAGGGAAGGCACGGGAGCTGGTCGCGAGGGCGGGAAAGTTGATCGAGAAAATGGAGAAGGCACGATTGTGATCCACAGATTTCACAGATATACGGCAAGAGCTGTTTCCGCCGATTCGCCGATTCGCCGTTTCGCCGTTTCGGAAGTAGGGTTGCTGGTGCCAGTGATAGCATTGCTCTTGCTCCTTGCTTCCTGCTCGAGCAAAAGCGCGGCGCGGCGGCAGCGCGAGTTCCTTGCCGCCAACGCGCGCTACGAGAACGGGGATTACAGGGGTGCGCTGAATGGCTACCGGCGCATCGTGGATGAAGGAAGGGATCGCGCCAATCTCTACTACAATATCGGCAACTGCCATGCCAAGCTGGGCGAGCTGGGTAAGGCCATCCTCTACTATCAGCGTGCGCTTCTACTGGCGCCGCGCGCGGAGGACGCCAAGTATAACCTGGCCTTTGCCCGCAGCCGTACGGTGGACGAGGTCAACCCGCCGCGGGGTCTCGAAGCCATCGGCGAGGCGATCAGCGGCGGAGGCGTCTTTTCCCGTGGCGAAGTTTGGCGAGCGACGGCGGCCCTATACGTTGTCTTCTTTTTGTTGATGGCCTGTGTCCTTGTCTTGCCGGAGCCCAGGGTTCTGGTCCACCTTAGGATCGTGGTGTTGGTGTTGTGCCTTTGCGGTTTTCTTCTGCTGGGCTACCTGTCCTGGCGGAGTGATGCCCGCGCGCGCGGCGTTGTCATGGCCGCTGAAGTGAGCGTGCGCAACGAGCCGCGGGGGGACGGCCAGGTGGAATTCAAGCTGCACGAGGGGACCGTAGTACGCATGCTGGGGAGCTACGAGGAATGGCAGGCGGTAGCGGTGGGGGAAGAGCTGAAGGGATGGATTGAAATAGAGAGCGTTGAAGGTATCTAGTCACGCGTCTCGGGTCACGCCTGCCCGCCATAGCCTTTGGGCGACGGCGGGTGGCGCTTTTCGAATGGTGCGTGACTTGCGAGAGGCTGCGTGCTAGGATGATTCTCGTGAGCAGCGTGGCGTTATTCTTTGACACGTGACTCGTGATACGCGACATGTTACCACAATGATCAAGATATCCATAAGGGTGCTATTGGTTGCGCTGATGCTTCTTGCCGCCTGTACACAGGAAGAGGGGGAGCAGGAAACGGGACCTGCCGCTTACAAGAGCAGCGGCTACCAGGACGACCGCTATATTTCGCTGGAAGCGGGGTTCTCGCTGGGAAAGCCGCGCGGGCTGCAAAATACCTCCGACGTGATTGAGGAGGATCTCGTTTGTGCCTGGGTCGGGCGCGGTGACGTGACCGTCCGCATATTTATGAAGAGATGGCCGGCGGCCGACATGCTCGCCAGGCTGGTCGTGACCGAGGGCCGCAGGCCGGCAGAGGATTACCGCGACTGGGGCATCGGCAACGAGCGGTACTTCGAGATGGGAGCGCAGGAGGCGTATCGTCTCTCCTATATCATGACCGACAATAAAGGTGGGAACGTCTACTGCAAGGAAAGCTACCTCAAGCGCGGGCCTTACCTTGTGGACTTGCAGTTGAAGGTATACGGTGACGACCTTAAGCTCCTTGCCTGGGGGACGTCGGCCTACGAGGACTGGCTTGAGGGGTGCGAGTTCTTCGAGCCGAGCGAGGACGCGCTCGTGAGCGAGGACGCGCGGGAGATCGACCGTCTCTTTCGCAGGTTCGAGGAGGCGATAGCGGCGGGGGAGGCCGACAAGTATTTGGGGTGCTTCCACGTTGATTATCCGCACTTCGAGCTCGAGCAGAGCTTCATCAACGAGAAGGTGCCTCGCCTCAACCAACAGGGCTCGTCCTGGTCCGTGCAACGCAAGACGTTGGTGGTGAATACGCCGCGGGCGAACGCGGCCTACGATATCTTGCGTTTCCGGCCTCTGGCCAAGAAGCCCACCGATATCTTCCGGATTGAGTTCCAGCTATTGAAAGAAGACGGCGAGTGGTTGATCGTTGATTTCAAGTAGGTCGCGAGCACAGAATTGTCGCTAGTCGCTCGTCGCTAGTGCTTCAGAAGATGTGACCTATGGCAGACGAGCAACCCTTCGGTTCGCGCTTTGCGCTTCCTCAGGGCGGAAGGGCCCTTTGGCCAACCGTAGGGCGAGCAACCCTTCGGTTCGCGCTTTGCGCTTCCTCAGGGCAGGCCCTTCGACAGA
>CBDVCL010000202.1:0-5084 GCA_965372475.1 uncultured bacterium
ATAACCCTTCCCCCTTTCCCCTGTTCAGTTATACCTGCCGCACATCCCCCCCGATGGGGGGGGGGCGCCGGGGGTTGGCCGCCACTACTGCACTTTTTCCTTTTTACTTCTTACTTCTTATCTTCTTCTCCTTCCTTCTCCTTCCCCTCCTCCTGCTCCTCCTTTTTATCGTCCTTATCGTCTTCCTTCCCTCCCTTGACGCCCTTCTTGAACTCCCCCAGGCCCTTACCCATGGATTTCATCACCTCGGGTAGTTTGCCCACGCCGAAGAGTATCAGGATGATCACCAGTACCAACACCAGTTCCCATGCTCCGAATCTCATTGTCTCCTCCTCATCGCACTTGAGCGCGTGAATCGTCCCTCGTCCTTCGTGAAGCGCGCTTCACGAATAACGCTTCACGACCCACACTCTGATTTTACCGCACTACAATGACCTTTTCCACCTCTTTCTGCAGGCGTTCACGGGAAGAATAGGTCGCCATCACCCGTATCACCAAGCGGTAACGTCCCTTCTTCAGTCCCTTCTCTCCCGTCAGGTCCAACACCATCTGATTAGGGCCGTGGCGATAGTGCTCCCGGTCACAATAGGTCATCACCTTCTTCTTTCCCCTGTATAGTTCCACCGTCAACAGGGACATCTCAGTAAGCCTGAACCTGAGCACCGCCTTGGATTCATCCCGTGGCACGCGCAGCAGTTCCACGTCAAGGATGTCCGCGCCGATCCAGAAATATTGCGCAGCGTTCCGCTCAGAGATAAAAACCTGCCCGCGACGCTTGTTTATCGCGATGCCGCGAGGGTCGTTGAACTTCCAGTCTCCCTCCCCGGGTTGACCAAAAGAAGCAAGGAACTCTAATTCCTTCGAGTATTTGTGCAAGCGGCAGCCCTTGCCGTCCACCACGAAAACGTTACCGTAGTAGTCGCACTCCAGTGCCGAGTATTTTGACCCCGCCGATGCCTCGACACTGTTTATCAACTCGCCCTCCATCGAATAGCGGCAGAGCCGCGCGCCGTTTCCCTCCACCAGGTATATCCAGTCCTGGCGATGGTAGTTCCACTCCTCGCCGTGGTCTGTCACGGCCACACCACCCGGCCCGTCAAGGCCGGATATGATTACGGCCTTGAACTGGCCGCGCGAGTCAAAGACTTGCAAACGATCATTGCCGGCATCGACGACGTAAAGGTTGCCCTGCGAATCGAGGGCCAGGTAGTTTGGCCGCTTGAAGAGGCCCGGCCTTTTTCCTTCGTCGCCGATGATCGCCGCGAAGCGAAGCTTCTTGCCGTCGTTGTGCAACTTTATCACGCGGTCGTTGCCGCTGTCGGCGACATAGAGGTCACCGTTACTGCTCGCGGCCAGGCCGATCGGCCTCTTCAATTCATGCCGAGCACCCCCAGTGCGGCCGTATACCTTCAGAGTCAACAGGCCGGTGTTGTAGATTATCTGCCCACTGCCGCTGTTGACACCGTAGACGGTGACCTGCACGTCATCGAATTCGTCCTCGGGATCGTCTTCGCAATCCAGCTTCACACAGGCCATATCCTGGGGGTCATCGAACTGGGCCTCCCCCGCCGTGAACTTATCCAGGAGAAAGGAATCGCCGCGGTGCATGCCGAAAGGTACATGACCGCTGAGGGGATAGACCAGGGTGCTGGGGACATCACGCAGGGTCTTTATCTCGGCCCTGGCTGTAGCTGTAAGGAGGAGGCAGAAGCTGAGTGCGCTTAGCGCTCTTTTCACTTGTCCTCCCCGGTTGACCAGGTGAATGGTTGATGGTGAATAGTGAATGGCACCATGCAGACATGAATCCCATTCACCATTCACTCTTCACCATTCACTCCCCCGCTACCTTCCTTACCCAGGCAGATCATCGGCCGTATCTTCTCCAGCCTTTTCGGGCCGATACCCTCCACCTGCAGGAGCTCATCCACGCTCTCGAAGCGCCCCTGCCGCCGGCGCAACTCTATTATGCGGCGCGCGTATTTCTCGCCGATGCCCGGCAAAGTTATTAGCTCACCCAGGCCGGCGCTGTTGATATTCACCGGGCTCTCGCCCATTTCAGCGACAGCGGCATCCTCCCCTTTGCCTTCAAGGCTCACGCTCACCTTTTCCCGCCCCAGCGAACGCAAGCCAAGCAGGAGCAAACCACAGAGAAAGGAAGCCGAGAGGAACACCAGCGCCCGTTTCTCGCCTCGCGTTAACATCATTTTGTTACCTTTGGCTGTCGTTAGTCGTTGGTCGTTCGCGTTCCCAAGTCCCGACTATTGGATCAAAGACTGATCCATAGTTCCTTCCGGTTATATTTGCTCATCGTCCTTTCCAGTCCCTCGCGCATCACGCTCCCTATCACTTCCCCGGCCAGGGGCAGCATCTTCTTAATCACTTCGGCTTCCGCCGGGCTGAATTCACCCAGCACGTGACCGACCATGTCTCGCTGGGCTGAGCCCACGCCGAGCCGCAAGCGGGGGAAATCCCTGCCGACCTGGTCTATGATCGACTCCAGGCCGCGGTGTCCCCCCGAACTGCCGGACCGCCGCAGGCGCATCCCGCCCAGGGGCAAATCCACGTCATCGCACACCACCAGCATCTCCTGCGGCTCTATCTGTTCCGAGGCCAGAAAGGAAAGCACAGCGCGTCCGCTCTCGTTCACATAACTCTTAGGCTCCACCAGGAACAAGCGCCGCCTCGCCAGGCTGACGCGGCAGACGCGGCAGCGCTTTCGCCGCAGGACCTCTTTCGACCGTGCCGCCGCGGCGACATGCCCGGTTACCTGCCGGCCAAGGTTATGCCTGGTGCCGGCGTATTCCTTGCCCGGGTTCCCCAGGCCGATCACAACGCGTAGTTTTGGTTCGGTTCGCAGCACGGTTCTCCGTCTATCGGTGATCGTCTATCGGAAGACTTATCGCCACACAGTAACGATCGACGATAGACCAACGACGATCGACGCGGCGGGACCCTCCTATTTTTTCTTGTCGCCGCCGCCTTTGCCGCCTCCCTTGGCGTCCTTGGGCGCCTTGTCGTCCCCACCACCCTTGTCACCGGCGGCAGGCTTCTCGCCTTCCTTTTTCTCCGCCTCGGGCTTCTCCGCGGCCTTTTCACCGTCAGGCTTGGCTTCGCCTTCCTCGCCTTCCTCGCCCTCCTCACCAACCACCTCAGGCTCACCAATAGTCGGTTCCTCTACCTCTATCTCGCTGGGCCGGGCCACGGTGACCACGGTCTGCTCGGCCGCGGTGAGCAGCTCGACCTTCGCTGGGATACTGATATCCGAAACGCTTACCGTGCTGCCCATTTCCAGCCCGGAGATATCCAACTCAAGGCTGGCAGGGATATCCAAGGGCAGGCAACGCACCTCCAGTTCGTTCAGCAGAGTCGTTACCACCCCTCCTTCCTGCACTCCCGGGCACTCCTCGGCTCCTTTTACCACCAGGGGTATCATTACCGTTATCTCCTCTTTCATAGATACACGGTGAAAATCAATGTGTATTGTCTCGCCGGTCACGGGGTCCTGCTGCACTTCTTTCAACAGGGAGGTATGTTTAGTTCCGTCGACTTCTACATCAATGAGCACGTTCTCCTCTCCGATCCTTTTCAAGAGGTCCTTAAGCGGCTTGGCTTCTACCTCTAGGCTGACCGTATCCACTTCCTTGCCGTAGAGAACAGCTGGTATCAATTGTTTGCTCCGTAATTGCCGCGCGTTCCCCTTTCCCCGCTTACTCCTCTTGCTCACCTGCAGTATCTCTCTTTCCATTGCCTTACTCCTTTCTCTTCCTCGCGGAATACGCGGAATTTTCGCGGAAAACGCGGAGAAATTTCAGCGGCCTCCGCGATGTTTCCGCGACCTCCGCGGCCAGATTACTCGAACAACGAACTGATCGACTCCGACTTCTCTATCCTGCGTATAACCTCCGCCAGCAGTGGCGCGACAGATACTTGCTCTATCTTCCTGCTCTTCTTCGCCCTTGCCGAAAGCGGGATCGAATCAGTGACGATCAGCTCATCGATCGGGCTCGCATCCAGGCGTTCCACCGCGCCGCCGGAAAAGACCGGATGCGTGCAAGCGGCGAATATCTTCAGGGCACCTTCCTTCTTCAAGGCCGACGCAGCCTGGACCAACGATGTGCCCGTGCTTATCAAATCATCCGGCATTATCACGTCTTTGCCCTTCACGTCACCGATCAGGTGCATCACCTCGGCCTTGTCGAGCCCGCTACGCCGCTTGTCACAGATCGCCAAATCAGCGCCCAGCTTCTTGGCGGTGGCACGGGCTATCTTTATCCCACCCACGTCCGTGGAAACGACCACCACGTTCTTCAGTCTCTTCTTTTTCAAAACGTCAAGGTAAACCAGCGAACCGTAGAGGTTATCGAGCGGGATATTGAAGAAGCCCTGGATCTGGTCGGCGTGCAGGTCCATGGTTATGACCCTGTCCGCGCCGGCCACGGTTATCAGGTCCGCGACCAACTTGGCGGTTATCGGTACGCGTGGCTGGTCCTTGCGATCCTGACGCGCGTAGCCGAAGTAAGGGATCACGGCCGATATCTTGTGCGCCGAGGAACGACGGAAAGCGTCGATCATTATCAGCAGTTCCATCAGGTGCTCGTTGGCGGGAGCGCAGGTGGATTGGACGATGTATACGTCCTCGTTACGCACGTTCTCCTCTATTACCACCCGTGTCTCGCCATCGCTGAATCGCTCCACGTTGACCTTGCCCAGCTTCATCTTCAGCTTCCCGCAGAGCTTCTTGGCCAGCTCAGGATTGGAGTTTCCCGCGAAGATTCGCATTATTGCCTCCTTGTGATGTTTTCCTCCTACAGGTTCGAATCCTCCTGATATCTCGAGCCATTCGCGCAAAGCGGGAATGGCAGGGGTGGTCGGGTCGGGCCGGCGTTCGCTACGCTCGTCCGTCCCTCCCCATAGGGGGGAGACCCCCCCTCTGGTGGTCGGGCACTGGAATACGACTTTGCGCCCTCCCTGTCACCCCCCCATCCTAGTGAGGGAGACTATCTCCCTCACACTCCTTCTGCGATAACGTGGTTCGAATCCTCCTGATATCTCGAGCCATTCGCGCAAAGCGGGAATGGCAGGGG
>CBDVCL010000203.1:0-5060 GCA_965372475.1 uncultured bacterium
ATGACCAAGGACGGGCGTGATATTGTAAAGTACGCCACCGTACTGCTGGTTCTTTCACTGTTTGCCAGCGTGCTCCAGTGGGTCTTCCATGTCTTCGTCAGCCGCGGCCTGGGGCCGTCAGGGTACGGTGCCTACACCGCGGTGCTGTCGATATTCATCATCTTCGTTTATCCGTTGAGCGCCCTGCAGATGGCCGTGGCTGACCGCACCTCTCGCTACAGTGCCATGGGCAAGGAAAAGTCAATAGGGGGCCTGTTGCGCCGCATGATGGCGGTGGTCGTCTTCTCTCTGCTGGCGGTCTTCCTTGGCGTGCTCGTTGGCGGTCCCTTCCTGGTCGAGAAATGGAAACTGCACGCGAACGAGGTGTGGGTGCTTGGTTTCCTCGTTGTCGCCGCGGTGCTGATGACCGTGGTGCGCGGGCTCTTGCAGGGCCTGCAGCGATTCGTCGCCCTTGGCCTTAACGTGTTCGTGGATTCGTTTGTCCGATGCCTGTGCGGCTTGGTCCTGGTCTACCTGATGCATCGCGGCGTGGCGGCGGCGTTGGGGTCGTCGATCATCTCGGCCGCGGTCGCGGGCGCCAGCGGCATCTGGCTTCTGAGGCGCTATGTCTTTCTGCGGGGCACGATGGGCGGCAAGGACTTGAAGAAGATGCTGTTCGCTTTCATGCCGATGCTGCTGGCGATGCTCTTCTACGGTATCATGACCAACGCGGACATGCAGGTGGTGCGGACCAATTTCTCCGCGGAGGAGTCGGGGTATTTCGGCGCCGCGCACAAGGTTGGCGAGATATTCATCTACATTCCCATGGCGATAATTGGCGTGATGTTTCCCAAGGTGGCCGCGCGCTCGGAGCAACGCAAAGGGGCCGTGCATCTCTTGTTCCTTTCCCTGGGCTATGCCACGATCATCTGCGTCGCGGGAGGGGTGTTCTGCGCCATCTTCCCGGGCTTCGTGACGAGGATGATCTTCGGCGCAGAGTTTCTGCCCGCGAAATGGATGGTCAGGCTCTTCCCCCTTGTCTTTACGCCCTTTAGCCTGGCGAACATGGTGATGAATTACCTCATTGCCAGGGGGCGTTTCTCTTTCTGCTACCTTGTCGGCGTGCTCGTTGTGCTCTATCTTGTGGCGCTCTGGTTTTTCCACTCAACGCTGGGGCAGATCATGGCGCTGGAATTTATCTTCGGAGTTGTGCTGCTCGTTTCCTTGCTGGTATTCGGCCGCCGGCCGGGCCGGCAGAGCGCGCAGGGCGGGAACTGACATAGCCACGCGCTCTGCCGTGTCGCTGGTCTCTGGTCGCTGGTCATGGGCAATGATGCACTAGCGACAATATGTTCGACGCGCAGGCGCAATTGGCGTTAGCGGAGAGATAAGGAATGGTGAGACGACAACGCAACAGGCCCCTGCTGTCAGTACTGATGCCCGCTTACAACGAGGAAGAGCGCATCTACGAAAACATCCGCGAGGTAGAGCAGGCCTTGCGGCAAGGGGGCCTGGATTACGAGATCGTGATCGTCGACGACGGCAGCGAGGATAACACCTACCGGGAGGTCGCAAGGAGGGCGAAAGAGAACAAACGGGTCAAGGCTTTGCGCATGGAAAAGAACGCCGGCAAGGGACAGGCCCTGCGTACGGCCTTCGCCGCCTGCGGCGGCGAATTGGTTGCTTTTCTGGACGCCGATCTTGACCTGCCGCCGCGGCAGGTCGTTGACTATGTGAAGCTGATGCGGGGGCAGGACGCCGACCTGGTCAGCGGCGCCAAGATGCATCCGCGTTCGAAGTTGGTCTATCCACTTGGGCGTCGCATCGTCTCGCGCATATACTCGTTCGTAGTGTTCGTGCTCTTCTCCCTGCCCATCCGTGATACCCAGACAGGTATCAAGCTCTTCCGGCGGCGCGTCTTGGAAAGGGTCTTTCCCCTGATGCTGGTCAAGCGCTACGCGTTTGACCTTGAACTGCTGGTGCTGGCGAATTACCTCCGCTACCGCATAGTGGAGGCGCCGGTGCAAGTGATATCACGGCGGCCGATGGGCAGGATAAAGTTGCGAGATTACTACGTCACGGGCAACGATACGCTGGCGATATTCTATCGCCTGCGCGTTAGGAAGTACTATCAGAAGAAGCTCGGGAATCGGGAACCGTGAACCGACGGTCGGAAACGGCTTTAACCACCCGCCTGCGCCCCCCGGTCTGCCTGTCGGCAGACTGGCGGGCAGGCTACGGCGTGGCAGGCGCAGGCACAAAGACACCAAGGCGTGCGAACGCAGCTTGCTTCTGGATAACGGCAGGTGATATTCTCCGCTGGGATAGAGAGCATTCTTGGTCTGGGTAGGAAACTTGAAGGCGCGGCGGTCGACACCAAGGCTCGTTAAGTGCCAGAGACACAAAGGAAGGAGTCATACCTTGGTGCCTCAAAGAGGTCGCGATACTTGGTGCCGTACGTTGGCGCAGAGCACGATTGACAAGACCAATCAGTGCTCTCCTCTGAGCGAAGAGAGCAGTGGGCGTTATCTAAAAGGAACTTGCGCCTTTCTTCTTGGTGTCTTGGTGACTTGGTGGTGAGAAACTATAGCCGGACGTACTTTGTGTCTTTGTGGTTAGCAGAATCGGAGGCGACGGGTCACGCATGGCGAGAAAGAAGAAAGTGAGATTCTCGATAATAATCGCGGTGGGAAAAGACAATCCGCGGCTGCGGCGGTGTTTGCGGCATTGCCTCGAGTTAGGGCATGGGAGTTACGAGATCATCGTCCTGCCCGATAAGAAGCTGGAGGCCGTACCATCGGGGGTGTTGATGGAAACGACGGGGAAGATCAACCCCTCGCATAAGCGCGATCGGGGCGCGGAGTTGGCATCGGGCGAGATCCTCGCCTTCCTGGACGACGACGCCTACCCGCGGCGCGACTGGCTGCGGCAGGCGGAGGGGGAATTCGCCGACGAGAGCGTTGGCGCTGCGGGCGGCCCGGGCCTGACCCCGCCCGACTCGGGATTTTGGGAAAAGGCAGGCGGTCTTGTCTACGAGACGCCCTTGGGTGGCGGTAACTACATGTACCGTTACAGGCCGATGAAGAGGAAGGACGTGGACGATTTTCCCACCTGTAACCTCTTCGTGAGGAGGCAAGTCTTTCTTGACGCGGGTGGTTTCGATACCGAGTTTTGGCCGGGGGAGGATACCAAGCTGTGCCTGGAGATCACCGGGCGCCAGAAGAAACGTATCGTCTATTCGCCGCGCCTGGTGGTCTATCACCACCGGCGCGCGCTCTTCGTGCCGCACCTAAGGCAGGTGATGAGTTACGCGCGCCACCGCGGCTACTTCGTCAAGCGCTTCCCACGGACGTCGCTTAGGCCCAGCTACTTCCTGCCGACCGTTTTTGACGTGGGATTGCTGGCGATGGCCGTAGGCCTGCTCTACCGCCCCGTGCGGGCTTACTGCCTCTGGGGCTATGCCGTGCTGGGGGCGTCGTTCCTGGTCTCTACGCTTGGGCGTGGGCGCGGGGTGCCGGCTTCGCTGGCGGCGGCGCTGGGTTGTTTTCTCACACACTTCGTTTATGGTATATTCTTCATAGTCGGGTTGTTATCAAGGAGGCTGAAAGAGGAACACTAACTACGAAGACACTACGAACGACAGGCCGTATATTGTTTCTTGAAGCTCTAGAAAGAATGCCAGGCCTGGCATTCGTCGTGCCGTTGTGGTGAGAAGAAAGAAATGAATGCGAAGAAGAAAGAGAGCAAGAAAATGGTGAAGAAGCAAGCGCCCGCCGTGAAGAAAGGTAAGGGGACGGCCCCGGCATTGCGCGGGGGTATCCTCTGGGGTTTGATCGGCGTCTTCTTCCTTGCGGGGCAATTCTTCATTTTGAACGAGGAATACAGCCGCGGCATCTGGCTATGCTTGCTCGCCGGGCTCTTCTTCGTCGAGAAGGAACTGTGCCTGGTAAGCGGACGGGATTACGGTACGCTGCGGCGTTTTCTGAAAGATAAGGGGAGCTCTCTATTGCCGGAGATAAAGAAAGCGTTGCGGGCCTTCTCGCAGGTAAGCTTGGAGAACCTGAAGAGCTTGCGGCCGCGCTTGAAGCGGGTGGAGAAAGGGAGTGCTGCGCGGCCTGAGCTGAAGCCCAAGGCTGTGGGGGCAGTGGCGCCCCCGCGCCCCAGCGTCTGCCTGTCGGCAGACAGGCGCATGGGGCAGAAACGGGGGCAGCCGCAGGGCCTGGTGAAGGAGATAAGTTTCTTCATCCCCAGGGCGATTGGCGTGGGCTTGATGGTCGTGATGCTGGTCGCCGGCCAGATCGTGCTCCTGCCGGTGATCGGGTTGGCGCCGACCTTTATACGCGGCAGCCTGATGATGGGGCTTGCGGCCGTAGCCCTTACCGCGCTGGGCATCTACCTTTTCGCCCGGCTTTTCATGGGAGAAGGGGGTGACCTTGCCGTGCGCTTCAGGCTGGAAGGCAAGCGAACGATCGCCCTGGTGGTGGTTGGCTTGCCGCTGGCCCTGACCGGGATCACGCTCTATTACCTCAAGGGCAACTACTGGTATTGGTTGATGAGCAGCGCCGGGCTGGCTGCGATCATAGGCGCCTTCCCGCGGCGGCTGAAGATGCCGCCTGAGCCGGCGGCAACGGAAAGGCGTGACGACAAATGGGTGCTCTACCAGCGTTTCCTTCTCTTCGTGCGGGCGGTGGTCGGTTCCTTGTCCGCGCTGGGGATCCATTTCTTCTGGCGGCGGCTGCCCCCCGACACCCCCAAGGGCCTGGTGCTGCACCTGCTGCTGTTGTTACTATTCTTGCTGGTTTTGCCGCGCCGCTGGAACATTATCTGGGACGACGTGGTGGATTTTTTCACGGTGCGCTTTCATCCCCGCCTGGCGGACGTGCTGAAAAGGCTGGTTCAGCTGGGAGCATTCGCCTTGGTCCTCTATTTTGCTTACAAGGGCCAGAAGTGCTTCGCCGCCAAGCAGCTCTGGCCGGGGCTGCAGTTCTATTTCTATGCCGTGGTCCTGGGTTTGGCCAGTTGGCGGGAGGATAACAGCTTCTATCGCCTGCGCCGCTGGCCGGAGCGCTGGGTATTCATAA
>CBDVCL010000204.1:0-5046 GCA_965372475.1 uncultured bacterium
CATCAGCGACCGCTATTTTCCCGATAAGGCGATAGACTTGATGGACGAGGCCGCTTCGAAGCTGCGCATGGAAATGGAGAGCATGCCCGCCGAGATGGACGAGCTGGCGCGGTCAGTGCGGCGGCTCGAGGTGGAGAAACAGGCGCTGGAAAAGGAAAAAGACAAGGCTTCCAGGGAAAGGCTGAAGAAGATCGGGCGCGAGCTTTCGGGCAAGAAGGAGAAGCTGGCGGGATTCAAGGCTTCCTGGGAGGAAGAGCGGAACATGATCAAGAAGGTCGCCGAGCTAAAGGAGAAGCTCCAGGCGGGGAACGCGGAAGCGGAATTGCTGGAGCGGCGCGGCGAGCTGAACAAGGTCGCCGAATGGCGTTACGGCACGGCGGGGGAGCTGGAGCGCGAGTTGGCGAGAAAACAGAAGACTCTCGCCAAGCTGAACGGTCGCGGCATGCTCAACGAGGAAGTGGGCGAGGAGGAGATAGCGGAGATAGTCTCCCAGTGGTCGGGCGTTCCCGTGGCGAAGATGATGCAGGGGGAGGCGGCGAGACTGCTGAAGATGGAGGACGAGTTGCGCCGCCGCGTCATCGGCCAGGACGATGCGGTATCGGCCGTATCGGACGCGGTGCGCCGCGCCCGCTCAGGCTTATCGGACGCTAACCGGCCCCTGGGATCGTTCATATTTCTCGGGCCGACGGGGGTGGGCAAGACCGAGCTGACCAGGGCACTGGCGGAGTTTCTCTTCGATGATGAGCGGGCGATGGTACGCCTGGACATGTCCGAGTACATGGAGAAGCATTCCGTGGCGCGCATGATCGGAGCGCCGCCGGGCTACGTTGGTTACGACGAGGGGGGGCAGTTGAGCGAGGCAGTGCGGCGGCGCCCTTATTGCGTGGTGCTCCTGGACGAGATAGAAAAGGCGCACCCGGAGGTCTTCAACATCCTCTTGCAGATAATGGAAGACGGGCGGCTTACGGACAGCCACGGCCGTACCGTAAACTTCAAGAACGCCATCCTCGTGATGACCTCGAATATCGGCAGCGAGTTCCTGCGCGATGGTGAGGCGGACGGGCGCGCCAAGGTGTTCGCGGCGATGCGCGCGCACTTCCGCCCCGAGTTCCTCAACCGCGTGGACGAGACGCTCTTCTTCAATCCCCTGGGCAGGAAGGAGATCGCGGGCATCGTCCAGATTCAGCTGGCGGAGCTGAACAAGCGCGTGGGCGAACGGGGCCTGGCGCTTGCATTCAGCGACAAGGCAGTGAAGTACCTGGCCGAGGCGGGCTTCGACCCCGAATACGGTGCGCGCCCTTTGAAGCGCCTGATCCGGCGCGAGGTAGAAAACCCCCTGGCGAAGCGCGTGCTGGCGGGAGAGTTCGCCGAGGGCGCGGTCGTGCGGGTCGATTATGATGGGAAGGTCATTGTGTTCGCGAAGGCGAAGGTGAAGGCGAAGAGGTAAATGGTAGACGACATAATGCGGCGGGCCAGGTAACAAACGTCTTTCACCACCAAGACACCAAGACACCAAGGGAATACTCTCGCACCTTGTTCAGGGATAACGGCAGCTAGTGCTCTTCGGTAGTGGGAGAGCACTCTTGGTCTAGAGAGGCAATTTGAAGGTGTGGCGGCAGGCACCAAGAGCCGCCAGGTATTGGAGGCACCAAGGAATAGGATGTGCCTTGTTGTTCTGGTGGTGAAAAGAGAGGGGGCTGATAATGGCGTTCGAGCCAGTACCGAAGGACCTGGATGCAATCGCAACTAAGGTCGTTGATGCTGCTTTTCAGGTGCACAAAGCCCTTGGGCCGGGATTGCTCGAGTCAGTCTACCAGACCTGCCTGTGCCATGAGCTGAAGAAGCGTGGGTTGGAGGTGCGTGCGAAGGTCGACTTGCCGATTAAGTATGATGGTCTTGATTTGGATGCTGGTTTGCAGCTGGACATCATCGTTGAGGGGAGTGTGATAGTCGAGTTGAAAGCTGTCGAGGAACTGCATCCTGTTCACGAAGCACAACTGCTGAGTTATTTGAAGTTGACCGGCAAGAGGCTTGGCTTGCTCATGAACTTTAACGTTCCTCTTATCAAGGATGGAATAAAGAGGATAGTCCTTTAACGCCTTGGTGCCTCAGATACGGCATGGTTCTTGGTGCCGCACGTTGGCGTAGAGCACAACTGACAAGACCAACGAGTGCTCCCGTGTGAACGGAGAGAGAGGGCCGCCGTTATCCAAGAGAACGTGCGTACTCCTTCTTGGTGCCTTGGTGTCTTGGTGGTGAAAAAACCGCTGATGACGATCGCGAGATAGGCGTTTACGTTTTCGGTTTGGCGAACACCACGGGCAGGAAGACGAAGAACGCGATCACCCCCCCCGCCGCGGCGAAGGTGAAGATCTTGGATACGCCGAGGTGGTCATAGATCAGTCCCGCCGATATATTTCCTATTATCTGAGCCAGGCATGGCACCATCCAGTAGAGCGTCATCGCGCTGGCCTTGCGGTGCGCTGGCGCGTTCCTGTCCACGAAGGTCACCGCGCCGATGAAGAAGGCGCCGAAGGTAAGGGCATGCAAGGACTGGATCGCGATGGCCAGCGGAATGCTGGTGACGAAGCCCAATAGACCCCAGCGGACGATCGAAGCTCCTATACCGATGGCGATCAGCTTGCGCACGCCGATATGCCTGATGATGCGCGCCGAGGCGAGCATTATTGCCGCTTCGCCGGTGATGCTCACCAGCCAGGAGTAAGAGATCACAGTGGCGCTGGCGCCCAAGTCGTTGAAATAGATGGAGAGGAAGCGCTGGGCCGCGGATTCCCCCAAGCGCGCAAAAAAGGCGGCGACGAGGAAGAGCAGGAAGAGCTTGTTCTTGAAGAGACTGGCTAGCCCCGCGGCGGTCTTTTCCCTCATCGCCGTCTTGGGAAGCTTGAGGAAGAAAGCCGCAACCACCAGGCCGAGCAGGACGTAGGCGGGGAAGATCATCAGGTATCCCGCCTTGTCAGGCGTTATCGCCGCGTGGGCGGGGAAGTGGCGCAGAAATTCAGGCGCGCCGTGGTCGATGACGCGGCCGAGCAGGTAGCAGGTGATGCCGAAACTTATCGTCCCCGCGACGCGCAGGCTGCCGAAGCTCGTGCCGCGCGGCATGTTCTTCAGGTGGATGAAGGCGGAACTGTCCATGATCGGGATGATCGCCATCCCCACCAGCGAGAGCAAGGTTATCACCGCGAAGATGCCGGCGAAGCTTGTGAAGCAGGGGACGGCGAGGAAGGCGAGGGCGCCCGCGAAGGCGAGCATGGCGGGGAACCTGCCGCCGCCGCCGAGACGGTCGTAGATGAGTCCCAACGGGGCCAGGGTAAGCAAGGCGATGGCCGGTTGAACGAGCCCGAGCATGCCGATCTGGGTTCCGCTCAGGCCGATCTCTCGAAAATACGGACCGATATACGGGAAGCGTACCCCCATGCCGGCAAAGAGAAAGAAGTAGAGGACGCGGAAGAGAAAAGCGTGGTCTGTTTGGCTTTTGGCTGACATTGCGGCAGATGGTAGCAGTATTCGGGCGTAAAATCAAGGGGCGGGTCTCAGACCCGCCCGCGCCGCGCGGTTGGGTTAGCAACCGTTCGGTGTGCTCGGCGAGCGAAAATACCCCATTATCCGGTTTGGCGTTGCAACGAATCGTGTATTGTGGTAATATGCCGCTTCAATGTATGGCATACCGATAAATACTTTCGTGATGGGCGTGCTCTGGGTTGCGTCAATCATCATTGCCTTGGTGGTGCGCAAGCTGTTCAAGAACTACCGCTCCAGCCGCTGGGGGCGCGAGGCGATGGAGTGGGTGGACGCTCTCTGCGTGGTACTGATAGTGGTGATGGCCATCCATGCCTGGCTCTTCCAGCTTTTCAAGATTCCCTCGGGGAGCATGGAGGACACCCTGGAGATAAAGGACCGCCTGGTAGTCAACAAGTTCATCTTCGGTGCCAAGCTTCCCTTCAGCGAGAATGACCGGCTCTTCAAGATGAGGGACCCAAAGAGGGGCGATGTCGTGATATTCCGCTTCCCGAAGGATACCACCAAGTACTACGTCAAGAGGCTGATCGGATTGCCGGGGGACGTGATAGAGATAAGGGATAACGTCTTGTACCTGAATAGCGAGGCGCAGGAAGAGCCCTACGTGGTACACAAGAATCCGTTCGGGTTTTTCGGCCACACTGATTTCGGGCCGGTTACGGTCAAATCGGACCACTACATGATGCTGGGCGATAACCGGGACCGCAGCAGCGACAGCCGCGACTGGGGGCAGTTGGCGGCAGGCTACGTGCGCGGCCTGGCTTGGTACGTGTATTGGCCGTTCTCGAGCCGGGGAGTTATTGAATGAGTGCAGTTGCTAGTTGCTTGTTGCTGGTTGAGAGGCACAAGCGACTAGCGACTAGCGACCAGCAACAGCACTGATGCGTAAATTCATTGATAAATTATTGCTAATGACCGTGCCAGGCCTGGGCCTGGCGGTTTTGTTTCTGGTTGGGTGGTATACGCGGCTGCGCGTTAGGGAAGGTCATACCGCCCCTCCGGGCAGGAAGCGTGAAGGGATCATCTATGCCTTCTGGCACGAACAGCTGTTAATGCACGCCTACTATTACAGGGGTATGGGTATAAACGGCTTGATCAGCGCCAGCAAAGACGGGGAATACGCCACACGGGGATTGGAGAAGATCGGCTACAAGTGTATCCGCGGCTCGTCATCAAGGGGCGGGGGTGACGCTCTGCGCAAGATGGTACGTGTGCTACGGCATGGAGAGAGCTTAGCGCTGGCTCCCGATGGTCCGCGCGGGCCAGGCAGAAAAGCGCAAATCGGAGCACTGGCGTTGGCCGGGCTCAGCGGCGCGCCAATCGTGCCGATCGCCCTGGTTGCGCGGCGTTGTAAGCGGTTGAAGTCCTGGGACAGGCAGGTGATTCCCTTGCCGGGGAGCATAATTGTCTCCGCAAGCGGCAAGATGATCAGAGTTGGAAGAGACGCTGGCGAGGCGGAGCTTGAGAAGAGACGAAAAGAACTAGAGAATGAGCTAATGCGGATCCTCG
>CBDVCL010000205.1:0-5024 GCA_965372475.1 uncultured bacterium
ACCCGGTTTGCATTCCTGCAACAAGCGGGTAGAAAACCTTTGCGGAATCTCTTCGGGTTTGCTAGTATGCTCATCTCTTAAAGAAAGGAGCGACAAATGGCAAAGGTAAGCAGTGGCAAAGAGCTGGTCTTTCAAACGGCTGACGAGGTGGGCATGCTCGCCAAGGTATCCAAGGCCCTCGCCGCCGCAGGGGTCAATATCCTTGCCGTAGCAGCCTACACACAGGAAGGCAAGGGCCATTTCATGGTCGTTACCTCTGACAACGCCAAGACGGCAGAATCCCTCAAATCGCAAGGGACGGATAGCGCCGAGAAGGACGTGATCCTGCTCGAGCTGGAGAACAAGGTCGGTGCCCTTTCCGAGATCAGCGGCAAGCTCGCAGCCGCCGGCGTCAATATCTCTTACCTCTACGCCTCGGCCGGTGAATCACCAGCCAGCCTTATTGTGCTCGGCACGAGCGATAATGCGAAGGCAATGGAGGCGTTAGGGTAGGCCTCTGTTTGGTTTCAAGGTTGCAGGAAAGCAAGCTAGCAAGGGACATCGCTTAAAGTGTATCATGTCCTTCCCTTTCCTACCCTTGCAACTCTGCAACCTTGTTACCTTGCAACCCCAGTATCATGAATAGCTTAGACTGGACACTGGTAGCCACCTACCTCGCCGGTATGATCGGCCTCGCGGTTTATCTCGGCCGCGGCCAGAAAAGCAACGAGGACTACTACCTCGGCGGCCGCAAGATGAAGTGGTGGGCCATCGGCCTTTCGACGATGGCCACGCAGTGCTCGACCAATTCGCTGCTCGGCGCACCTGCTTTCGTCGCCTTCGCCGCCGCGGGAGGCCTGGTCTGGCTTCAATACGAGCTGGCCGTGCCCCTGGCGATGATCGTGCTGATGGTCTTCCTCCTGCCCATGTACCGCCGGGCAAAAGTCATCTCCATCTACGCTTATCTCGAGGACCGCTTCGGCGTCGGCACACGCACCGCCGTCTCCCTCGTCTTCCAATTCACGCGCGCCTTCTCCACCGGCGTGACCGTCTTCGGCATCTCGCTCGTCCTGCAGAAGCTGATCGGTGTCCCCTTCTGGGTCGCCGTGCTCATCCTCGGCGTGGTCACCATCATCTACGACGCCATCGGCGGCATGTCGGCGGTGGTCTATTCCGACGTGATACAGATGTTCGTGCTCTACGGCGGCATAATCCTTGCCATCGTCTACGCCGTCAGCCTGGTGGGCGGCGTATCCGCGGTGTGGGCCAACTTCCTGCCCGAGAGGCGCGAAGCGCTGGACTTTTCCTCCTGGGGTTTCGGCGGCGGAAGTGATTTCACCTTCTGGCCGATGTTCATCGGCGGCCTATTCCTTTACGCCTCATACTACGGATGTGACCAGACGCAGGTGCAGCGCGAACTCTCCGCCAGTAACGAGGACCAGACCAACCTGTCACTGGCCCTGAACGGTTTCGGCCGCTTCCCCCTCGTGCTGACCTACTGCTTCCTCGGCGTCTGTATCGCCGCCTTCGCCAAGCTGAACCCCGGCTTCGTAACCAGCCTGCCCCTGAAAGAAAGCGGCTCCCCCGAATACAACATGGCCGTGCCGATGTTCGTGCTGCATTACCTGCCGCACGGCGTCATCGGCCTGATCATGATCGCCCTCTTCTCCGCGGCAATGTCCAGCCTCGACTCCACCATCAACTCCCTCTCCGCCCTGACCATGCGCGATATCTACCAGCGTTTCTTCAAGCACGACCTGAAGAAACGCCGCGCATTCATCTTGGCTAAGGTCTTCACCGTTTTTTGGGGCGTCGTCTGTTGCAGCTTCGCCTTCTTTGTCGGCGCCATCTCCGACACGATCATCGAATCCATCAACAAGATCGGCTCGCTGATAAACGGCCCGCTACTGGCGGTCTTCCTGATGGGGGTGTTGACGAAGCGCATAAACAGCCCCGGCGCGATAAGCGGCCTTGCGGCAGGCTTCCTCTTTAACTGCTACCTCTGGATCGCGCACAGCAGTGGACCCGCGAAGATAAGCTGGTGGTGGTGGAACGTCTTCGGCTTCGTCGTCTGCTGGCTGGTGGCGGCGCTGGTCTCTTACCTCGGCAAGCCGCCGTCGAGGAGCAAGATAACGGAGTTCGTCGCCACGCACCGCGTGATGTCCAGCATCAAATACCGCATCAACTGGACGCCGGTTTATTACGGTCTGGCAGTATGGTGCTTGGTGATGATAGGGATACTAGCGTTGTTTTAGTGTGCCAACCATTCTATATCGTCTGTTATTGTGATGGTTGGCCGCTGTACGCACGTCTGCCACTAAGCCCAGCGCGGTCGCGGGTCTCGGGTCACGCGTCGTGATCACACGCACAGCAACAAGGGATGCCAATCATGGAAACAACTCTCCGGGATGGGTTCAAAGAGAAGTGGGGGAAGTATTTCGGCGATAGTGAACTGCCCATCACCTTTTTCTACTCGGACGACGAACGATGGCAGGAAGAAGTGAAGGAAGAGAAGGAGCGCAGTTGCGTCATCGGCGACCTGGCGCGCGTGCGTAAGGGAAAGACGCTCTGTTACGACGCCGACGCGGTGAGTTGTTTCGGCGGCAAGCGCTACCTCGGCTACAGCAACCGCGTCATGCCCAACTTTGAGTATTTTCTCTCCTGCGGCATCCCCGGCAAGGTGGAAGGGGAGCGCTACAAGAAATCGCCCGAGGTGGTGAAGAAGGTGATGGAGAAGATGCCAGAGTTCGCCGCACCCGGCAAGCACATCATCTTCAAGCGCTGGGACAAATTGGCAGACGGCGACGAGCCCCAGGTCGTCATTTTCTTCGCCAAGGGCGACGTGCTCGCCGGGCTCTACACGCTGGCCGGATTCCGCACGGCGGAGCAGCAGGGCGTCATCGCCCCCTTCGGCGCGGGATGCTCCACCATCGTGCAGTACCCTTATCTCGAGATCGAGAAAGAATCCCCGCGCGCGATACTAGGCAACTTCGACGTCTCCGCCCGTCCCTACCTCAAAGACGGCGTCCTTTCTCTCGCCTTGCCGGTAGGCAAGTTGGCGCAGATGTACGAGGATATGGATGAGAGCTTCTTGATCACGGATAGCTGGAAGAAGTTGGGGCTTGCCAAGTAGACGGTAGACAGTAGACAGGGGAATGATTTGCCCAATGCTCAAATCAAGATGCATCGTTACCTGCTGCGTCACCGTCGTATTCCTCTCGCTCTCACACGTGACCACAGCATATCCTCAAACACCGAACAAGATGGCGAAAGCTGACGTTAAGAGACTACGCGCGCATGTTGAGGTGCTGGCAGGGAGGATCGGCACGCGCAGTTTCCAGGAGCCCGAGAAGCTTGCCGCCACCTATGACTACATTTGCCGACAGTTCAGCAAGGCCGGTCATAAGCCGACCTACGAGGAGTACGAGAGCGGCGGTTCGGATTTTGCCATAGCCGGGGTCAAGTACAAAAACGTCATCGTTGAATTGAAGGGCACCGCCAAACCTGAAGAAATCATCATCTTCGGCGCGCATTATGACACCGTCGTGGGCAGTCCCGGAGCAGACGACAACGCCAGCGCCGTGGCGGGCTTGCTGGAACTTGCCCGCCTGTGCAAGGACAAGCAACTGAAACGAACACTGCGCTTCGTCGCCTTCTGCACCGAGGAGCCGCCTTTCTTCCGTTCCCGCTTCATGGGCAGCCGCGTGCACGCCGAAGGTTGTAAGAAGCGCAAGGAGAAGATTATCGCGATGTTCAGCCTGGAGATGCTGGGCTGCCGCAACGAGGCCAAGGGCAGCCAGTCGTATCCCGCCCCCGGCATGAGCTTCTTCTACCCCGACCAAGGGGATTTCATCGCCGTGGTCGGCAACATCTCCTCGCGCGGTCTTCTCAACAGGACCGCGCAAGCAATGCGGCAAAACAAGGAACCCTTCGGGGCTGAGCCCCTCAGGGGCGAAGGCCTGAAGGTGGAGACCCTGGCCGCGCCGGGCTGGCTGACAGGGGTGGATTTTTCGGACCACTACTCCTTCTGGCAGGAGGGCTTCACCGCAGCGATGATAACCGATACCGCCTTCTATCGCTATCCCCACTACCACACCGCTGAGGATACCCCCGAGAAACTGGATTATGACTTCATGGCCGACGTGGTGAACGGCGTATTACACGCAATAGAAGAACTGTGTGGTGATTAACGGCCCTACTTCATACATGGATTAGGACAATGGTTCTGGACATAGTAGGACAGATAGTCTACCTCTTCGTGCACCACATCATCCCCCTGATGCTGCTGGTCGGCCTCGGTTACGGGTTGATGCGTGGCATGCGCTTCGACATCCGCACGATGAACGCGCTCAACGTCTACGTCTTCCTGCCCGCCTTCTTCATCTCGCGCATGGGCAAAGGTGAGTTCTCGGTCGGCACCAGTTGGCAATTGGCTGGCGTATACACCATCCAGGTTATCCTTCTCTTCGCGCTGGCGCTCTTCCTCTCCTCCCTGCTGGGATACAAGCGAAGCGTGCGTGCCACGTCCGCGCTTTCCTCCTCCTGGGGCAACACGGGTAATCTCGGCCTGCCCCTGATCGAGCTCGCCCTGGGCGCGGGGGCGGTGATCTACCAACTGGTGCTCGTGGCGGTGAACGCGGTCACCCTCTTCACGCTTGGCCTCTACCTCGTCGCCGCGGGTCGCTATCCCTTCAAGAAAGCCCTGAAGAGCGTGGCCGCTCAGCCCATCCTACACGCGCTGTTGATAGCGATGCTGATGCGCATCTTTGACTGGCGCCTGCCGGGGCCCATAGACGTGCCCATGGACTACCTGGGAGACGCGATGATCCCCATCGCCATCATCACCCTGGGCTGCCAGCTCGCCGAGACCAAACCGGGCAAGGGGGAAGTGCGGGGCCTCTGGCTTTCCATCGCTCTGCGCCTGCTCGCCGCCCCGGCCCTGATGTTCCTGCTCGTCTGGCTCTTCGGCATCGAGGGCGTGATGGCCAAAGTGCTGGTGATCGGTTCCTCCGTCCCCGTGGCGGTCAACTCCGCCATCCTCGCCA
>CBDVCL010000206.1:0-5001 GCA_965372475.1 uncultured bacterium
TTCATAGATTACCTGCCCTTCTGGAAGAGACTGCTTATCCGTTGGCGGATGCGCAGGCAGAGGCCATCTTCTGCGTAGCAGGTGAGCGACGAAAAACGAGCGACCAGCGACTAACTGATATGCGAATACTATTCATGGGAACCCCCCAATTCGCCGTGCCGAGCCTGGAGCGATTGGCGCAGGGCAAGCACGAAGTAGTTGGCGTCGTGACGCGGCAAGACAAGCTCTCGGGGCGCGGCATGAAGGGTTCGCTATCCCCCGTGAAGCGGTGTGCCACGGATCTCGGCCTGCCGCTCTTTCAGTTCGCGAAAGTGAGCGCGGCCGCGAGCTTGGCATTGCTGGCGCAACTTGAAGCTGACCTGAACGTGGTCGTAGCTTACGGCGAGATACTGAGCAAACAAGCGCTGGAGCTTGCACGGCACGGCTCGATAAACCTGCACCCTTCGCTGTTGCCCGCCTATCGCGGCGCGGCTCCCGTGCAATACGCTCTACTCAACGGCGACGAAACCACGGGCCTTACGGTGATAAGCATGGACGAGGGGATGGACAGCGGACCTGTCATCCTCCAAGAGGAAGCGGCGATACTGCCAGAGGATGATTGGGGTACGTTATGTGACCGCCTCGCGCGTAGTGGCGCTGAGCTGGTGGCGAGGGCGGTCGACCTTATCGCCGCGGGAAAGACCGAAGAACGGGAGCAGCGGGGAAAGGTAACACTTGCCGCGAGGATAAAGCCCGAAGACGGGGCGCTCGACCTGTCGCGCGACGCAAGCGAGGTCGTTAACCGCGTGCGAGCCTACGCGCCGCGTCCGGGCGCCTTCCTTTGTCTGGAGGGTAAGAAACTGAAGGTGCTCAAGGCCGTGGTCGCCGAGGGCGAAGCGCGTCGCGAAGCGGGAACGGTGATGCGCGTACTCAAGGATGGGGTGCTTGTCTCCTGCGGCGAGGGAGCGGTGGTCTTATGCGAGGTGATGCCGGAGGGGAAGAAACGAATGCCGGCGCGCGATTACTTCTGCGGGCGGAACATCAAACCGGGTACGAAGATCGGGTAATCCACAGATTACACCGATTACACAGAGAAGACAGAAAACACATTCTTTTGGATAAGGCCATGTAGGGGCGTATTGCGATACGCGGCTACGAACGACCAACGACTAACGACGAACTTGCTGCGCCCGGCTTGTTCGGGTTCGATGAATCGTCCCCCTTCGGCAGAGGTCGTACGAGAAGAAGCTCCAAGAAGAATCTGTGTGATCTGTGAAATCTGTGGACAAAGAGAACAAGGAGAGCGCATGAAACGGGTAACGATACACTTGGGTGTTGCGATGCTGTTGTTGATCGCCTGTGGATGCGGGCCGGGGAAGATAAGCCCGTCCGAGAAGAAGATGCTCGTGCTTGCCTTCGATGGGCTTGACTACGACTCCGTGCAAAAATGGATGAAGGCGGGCTACCTGCCGAACATGAGCCGGCTGGCCGCGCAGGGCAGTTTTAGCGAGCTGGAGACCACCAATCCCGCCGAATCGCCTGTGGCCTGGGCGAGCATGATAACCGGTACCAACCCCGGCAAGACAGGGATATACGATTTCCTCAAGCGGGACCTGGAGACCTATTACCCTACGTTCGCGGTGAATAGTTCTACGGAAGCCAAGTTCATCTTCAACAAGTGGATACCTGTAAAAAAGCCCAAGGCGATCTTGAACCGCAAGGGGGAGACATTCTGGGACATAGCCGCGCGCCAGGGCGTGCCGGGGCGGATGTTGCGCATGCCCGTGTGTTTTCCGGCGGCAGGGGCGCCCGGGGTCAAGCTGCTATGCGGGCTGGGCGTGCCTGATATCCGCGGCACGATGGGGACGTTCTCGTATTACGCCACCGACATCTGGGCCGACGAGGATACCGAGATGGGTGGCAAGGTTGTGGGCATAGAGTTTTTCGGCGACAGCGCCGAGACGGTGGCTTTTGGCCCGCTTGACAGCACGCTGGCCCTGGTCTTCAAGATGGGGGCGGAGGTGAACGAGCTGAGCGTGGATACAGGCAAGAGCCAGGCCCTGCTCAAGCAGGGAAAATGGAGCGAGATGCTGGAATTCGAATTCAAGGTGGCCCCCCTGGTGAAGATTACCGGCATTGGGCGCTTCTATCTGATGTCACGGGAGCCGGAAACCAGGATCTACCTTTCGCCCTTGAATTTCGATCCACGAGATCCGCCCTTCCCGATCACTGCCCCCAAGGCGTGGTCTAAGCAGCTTGCCGAGGAGAACGGCCTCTTCAAGACACTGGGCTGGGGCATTGATACCTGGGCGTATAACGAAGAACGCATAAGCGCCAAGATATTCACCGAGGATGTTTACTATACGATGAACCGCCGAGCGGAGATGATGATGAGAGAGCTGAGAAAACGCGAATGGCGCCTGCTGTTTGCCGTCTTCGAGTCGACCGATCGCGTCCAGCATATGTTCTATCGCTATCTCGATCCGCGCCATCCGCTATACAATGACAAGGAATCCAAGAAGCACCGCGGCGAGATACTGCGCGTCTATCAACGGGCGGACGAGATACTCGGCGGTGTGATGGATTCGATGGACGGCAACACGATGCTGATAGTAATGTCAGACCACGGTTTCAACTCGTTCCGCCGCGCCGTCAACCTGAATACCTACCTGGCCAAGGAAGGCTATCTCAAGCTCAAGCCAATGGCCGGCATGCAGGCCAAGACGCTGCATGACCTGTTTGGGCATGGCGAGTTCTGGCCGAACGTGGATTGGTCCGAGTCAAAGGCCTATGCCCTGGGGCTGGGGCAAATCTACCTCAACTTGAAAGGCAGGGAAAAACAGGGTATCGTGAGCGAAGAAGAGTACCACGACTTGCTGGAGGAGATAAGGGAGAGCCTCTTGGGACTGCGTGACCCAGCGGACGGTGCCAGGGTGATCCTCAGTGTCACGCGCGGTGATGAGATCTATCACGGGGATGAGACGGCGGGTATGCCCGACCTGGTCGTCGGTTTCGCCCCCGGCTACCGCGTTTCCTGGCAGACCTGCCTGGGAGGTATGCCCAAGGGGGTGGTGGTGGACAACGACCGGCGCTGGAGCGGAGACCATTGCTCTCTCGATCCCGCGCATACTAAGGGAACACTGCTCTGCAACCGCGGGCTATACATCGATAGCGCGAGCATCCTCGATATCGCGCCGACGGTGTTGGAATACCTGGGGGTGGAGGTGCCGGAGAATATGGATGGGAAGTCGTTGTTGTGAAACGGCACTGACAGGGTTGTTGCTAGGCGCTCGTCGCTAGTCGCTCGTGGATGCTGGCACGAGCAACGAACAACGAGCAACGGGCGACAGATGACTCCTCTCGATAAATACTACAACCCCTACCTCCGCTACGAGAACATCGATCTTAACCGCATCGAGTCCTTCCGGGTGATAAAGTCCTGGTGCCGCGGTCGCATCCTTGATATCGGCTGCGGCGTGGGCTATCTCACCGCTTATCTCGGAGCCGAGGGAATGGATGCGGATGCCGGCGCCATCGCCTACGCCCGCAGGCACTACGTTGGCAGCAGGTTCTACCTCGCGGATGCTGCTGCGCCGCCGCGGCGCAAGCTGGGGCGCTTCGACGCCATAGTCTGCAACAACCTGGTGGAGCACCTTGACGAGGGGAAACGGCGCCGCCTCTTCGCTGCACTGCCAGGCCTATTGAAGCGCGGCGGCGTTGTGATATTCGGCTACGCCGATCCTTATCATCCCGCCCAACTGCTTTCCGGCCTGCTGCAGCGAAAGGTGCTTTTCGATCCGACCCACGTACGGAACTGGCCAGCGAGGGCGTTTGAGTCGATGCTGGCCGAAAGATTCAGCTTGCTGGAAGTAAGACGCACCAGCCCCTTTAGCAGGTTGCTGCGGCTGGGGAAGTGGATGAAGGGAGATCTTCTCGTTAGATGCGCGTTGAAAAGGAAAAAGTAAGAAGGAAAAAGTGGCAAGCTGGATTGAGTGCTGGATCCCTTTTTCCTTTTTCCTTTTTACTTCTTACTTCTTACTTTCTCCCTTTTACTTCTGACTACAATCCTTCCAACGGCGCGTCCTTATTCTTTCCTTCCTCGCCGCTTTCGCCCAGCTCTTCTTCGAGGAAGGGAGTCTCCTGCCGCTGGTGGCCCTCGCAGATGTGCAGGGGTTGTGTGCCTTCGATGAATACCTCGTCGCGCGCCTTGCCAGTAAGCGTTCCGGAAAGCAGGCCGCATTCGCGGCATACTGAGAGTTCCACGATGTTTTCCGGGCGCGGAAAGGCCCTGTTTGTCGCTTGACCGGCCTGCTTCATGAACTCCCCCCAGACGGGTGCGCAGATCGCGCCGCCGGTCATACGGTTGCCGAGCGTGCGGGGCGTGTCGTATCCCATCCAGATCCCCGCGCAAAGATCGGGCGTGAAGCCGATGAACCAGGCATCGTAGAAATCAGAGGAGGTGCCCGTCTTGCCGGCGGCGGTACCCCTGAACCCCAGGCGGCGGACATTGCGCCCCGTTCCTGCGTCGATGACGTCCTGCAGCGTGTGAACCATGACGTAAGCGGCCTGGGGAGAGATCGCGGGCTCGCCCGAGACAAAGTTCTCCTCCAGGACCTGTCCCTGGCTGTCTTTGACAAGGTGGATCGCCAGGGGCTGCATCTTCACTCCCTCGTTGGCCAGCACGGAGAAGGCAACGACCATCTCGAGCAGAGTGGCCTCGGAACTGCCCAGGGCAAGGGAGAGATCGTGCTTGGTTATCTTGCGGAAGCCCATGCGTTGGGCGTAGTCGGTGACGGTGCGCACGCCTATCTTCTCCATCAACTGCACCGCGACCAGGTTAATGCTGTGCTGGAGTGCTTCGTGCAGCGTCACCGGGCCTCGGTACTTGCTGCTGAAGTTGCGCGGGCGCCATTCGTTTCCCTCGTAGTCGCTGAAGACCTTGGGCACATCGTACAGTATGCTGGCCATGGTGTAGCCGTTCTCCATTGCCGCGGTGTAGAGGATGGGCTTGAAAGAGGAGCC
>CBDVCL010000207.1:0-4993 GCA_965372475.1 uncultured bacterium
AGGGGCGAAGGGCTCAGGGCATGCTTCCTGCTTCCAACCTTCTGATCATCTCCATCACAACGCCGCCAACGATCTGCAGACTATGCGCCGAGAGCTTGTCCACCGTGTCCTGCCTGGTGTGCCAGTATGTGTTGCCGGGACCGTAGTCGAAATCGATCAGGTCGACTGCGGGAACGCCGCGTAACAGGAACGGCGTGTGGTCGTCCTCCAGGCCGCGGCATTGGTAAGCAAAGAAGTGATCAGCGTAGCCAAGCGCCACGGCGCTACCCCTGGCCAGCTCGCTCAGCTCAGGCGTGGAACGTGGATCCAGGCAGATGTTGAGCCCGCCATCCCCTACCAGGTCCATCAGTATCATCGCTTTCACTGCGCCCAGCCTGCCGTCCTTTTCCATTTGTGAGGCGAAGTAGCGAGAGCCGAAGGTACCATCCTTCGGCCCCCACTTCAGGTAACATTCCTCGCCGTCAAAGAACACTATATACGTAGTAAACAAATTATGCCGTGCCGCTACCGCCCTCGCCAGTTCGAGCAGGAGCCCGCTCGAGGACGGCCCATCGTTGGCCGAGTCCCAGTCGCCTATCGCCAGGTGCTTGGTGTCGTAGTGGCTGGCGAGGATGACGATCTCGTCCCTCTCGCCGGCATAGACCGCGACCAGGTTCGCCATCTGCACCAGCCCCACGGGAGTCACCGCGGTGAACTCCTGTTCCTCCAGCCGCGCCCCCGCCAGGTGCCGCTTGAAGTATTCGCGCGCCTCCTTTGCCGCTTCGCTCCCCGGATAGCGCGGCCCGAAAGCGACCTGTGCCTTGACGTGCCTGAGCGCGGCCTTGCCATCCGGCGCCGGGACCTTGCCGCATGAAGCCAAGAACAACAATGCAGTAGTAAGAGGCAAGATTCTCATCTGTTTCATTGTACTACAGAGAGCATGAAATAGTATACTCGTGCTAGGAAGAGCTCGGCTGGTTACTTGTCCGAAACTGGCACAAGATCTATAAATAATAGCGAAAATGGAGCAATTGTGCATGGTCTGAATACTTAGTTCTATGGCGCCAGGTCCGGAAAAGTTATCCTGTTTTGCGCTCTCCTTAGTAACACAAGGAGGAATCTGTGGACAAAAAAAGGACGCGGCATACTCCGCGTCCCGACACCCCCCAACCCCCAGGCCCCAGGCCTTAACCCCTGCTCTTCCTGCGGAATAACCCCGCTATATCATCATTTATGGCATATGCGCAGGGCACGAGGAAGAGGGTGATGATGCTGGCAAAGGCCATGCCCCAGACAATGGCCATGGCGCAGGGCTGGATGAAGGGCTCGCCGCCACCGATGGCGTAGGCGGTAGGCACCAGCCCGAGGATGGTAGTGAGCGAGGTGAGCACGATGGGCCGCAGGCGCACCCCCGCGCCGCTCAGTATCGACTCCTGCCTGGAGAGTCCCCGTTCGCGCTCGCGGTTGACGTAGTCCACCAGTATCAGCGAGTTGTTGACCACGATGCCGGTGAGTGCGCAGGAGCCTATCATCGCCATCAGGCTCAGGGGGTAGCCGTGTAAGGCCAGACCGACCGCGACACCGAAGAGCCCGAAGGGCACCACGGCGAGGATGATGAAAGGCTGCCAGACGGAGCGGAACGCTGAGGAGAGTATCAGGAAGACCACGCCGAAGCCGATGGCGAAGGCACGCTTCAGCGAGGCCATGGATTCCATCTGCTGCTCGAACTCGCCGCGAAAATCGATCGCCACGCCAGGATAGCGCACCGGCACGTCGCTGAACTTCTCCATCAGCAGTTGATTCACCTCGTTGGAGGTGATGGTCTTGACGTCCAAGTTGGCGGTGACCGCGAGCGTGCGCCGCCGCTTGAAGCGGCGTATGTTGGCCTGCCCCACCGTCCTCTCCACGCTCACCAGGCGTGACAGCGGCACCAGGTTCCCCTTGATATTGGGCACCTCGACCGCGTCCAGGACGCTGGGCTTATCGCGCACGCCCTCTTCCAGCTTGACCACGATGTCCACGTCCTCGTCGTCCCAGCGCGCCGTGGTGGCCTGGCCCCCGTCCACGGCGTAGCGCAGGTTGGCGGCGATCAGGCCGACGTTGACTCCCGCGTATGCCGCCCTGGCGTCGTCCACGCGCACGCGCAGTTCCTCCTTGCCTTCCTGGTAGTTGTCCTTGATATCTCTGACGCCCTCCAGTGAACCCAGGTAATCCTTGATCTCCGCCACCACCTGCAGCAGCGTATCGAATTCGTCGCCGCGCACCTTGAGGTTGACCGGCTCGCCCGTCGGCGGGCCGTGCCTTATCTTGTGGAACTCCAGGTCCTCTATGCCCTCTATCTTCTCCACTCCGGGCCGCAGCGCTTCTGTGATCTCATCCGCCGTCCGCTCGCGGTCGTCGGCCGCCTGCAGGTAGACGCGCACCTGGGCATGATTTGAGCCGTGCTGTTGGTTTTCCTCGTAACCGGATATGCCAACGTCGGTGATGGCCAAGTCCAGGTCCGCGGCGGGAAGCTTGAGTACCTCCGCTTCCACCAGCGCGGCGATGCGTCCCGTCTCCTCCAGCGTGTTGGTGCGCGGGCACTTGATCTTGATGATGAAGACGTCTATCATCCCCTCCGGGAACAGCATCAACTTCAGCTTGCCGGTGCCAAAAAGGACGGCAATGACAACAATCGCCACCAAGACACACGAGATGACGAAGAGATATCTGCGCTTGAGGACGCGGTCGAGCCTTTCCAGGTATAGGCCACGGAAACGGTCAAACCTGCTCTCCCCCCGCTTGGCGAACGTCTTCCTATCGGCCCCGCTAATGCGGGTGACGGTTATGATATGGCAGGGAAGGACGAAGAACGCTTCCGCCAGCGAGGCCAACAAGGTGATGGTCACCACCGCAGGGATGGTGCAGAGGAACTTGCCCATGATGCCGCTTATCAGAAAGAGCGGCAGGAAGGCGGCGATGGTGGTGGCTATGGCCGCGGTGACCGGCAGAATGACCTCCATCGTGCCGATGTAGGCCGCCCTCAGTATATCCTCACCTCTCTCCAGGTAGCGGAAGATGGACTCCGAAACCACGATGGCGTCGTCCACCAGCATCCCCAGCACGATGATGAAGCCGAACATCGAGATCATGTTGATGGTGTAACCGAACTCGTTCAACACGATCAGGGCGAGCATGAAGGTCACCCCCAACCCCAGTGCCGTCATGGTAGCGATACGCCAGTTGAGGAACAGCAACAGGATCACCACCACCAGCACCAGGCCCACCATACCGTTATTGGTCAGCACCCGCAGGCGCCGCTTGACGTAGAAAGAGACGTCGTCGTACGACGTCAACTTTACTTCCTGGGGCAGGATCTTCTCGCGAAAATAGGCCATCAACCCCTTGACGTCTTCGGCCATCCTGATGGTGTCGGCGTCCTTCTTTTTGCGGATCAGCATATCGATGGATGGAGTCCCGTTCACCCTCGCGTAAACCTCGCTATCCTCAAAGGTGTCCACCACCCGTGCCACGTCCTTCACCCGCACCAGGTCCCCCGCATCCGAAGCGCGCAGCACCACCTGCTCTATGTCCCCCACCGTCTTGAATTCGCCTATGGTGCGCACGATAAGCTCGTTCATCCCCTCCCTGACCTTGCCGCCGGGAAGGTTCATGTTGCGTAACCTGAGCGCGTTCATCAGGTCGGAGAGCGAGAGGTGCTGCCGGGCCAGCTCCGCCGGGTCCGCCTCCACCCAGACCTGCCGCTCCCTGTATCCCTTCTTGTCCACCCTACCTACCCCCGGCAAGAGTTTCAGCTCGTCCTCAAAGGTGCGGCAGTGACGCCGCAGCTCGGTCTCAGAGACATCACCGGAGATGGAGACGCTTATCAGCGGCCACTCGCCGGCGCTGAGCTCATAGACCATCGGGTCCTCGGCTTCCTCGGGGTAATCGTCTATGCGGTCTATCTCGCGGCGCATGTCGTCCGCGGCGCGTTTCAGCTCGTCAACGCTCAGATCCTCTTCCATCTGCATCACCAGGGTCACCAACCCCTCCACGCTGAAGGTATCCATCATGTCCACCCCGTCCACGTTGGCCACGGCATCCTCGACCGGGATGGTTACTAAGCGCTCCATCTCCTCAGGCGAGGTGCCCGGGTAGACCGCCTGGATGATGATGTAATTGTAGGCTATCTCGGGAAAGGCCTCTCGCTTCAGCGTCACGGCCAGGTAAGCGCCAACGCCGATGATTATCACCGTGAGCAGGTTGACGAAGACCTCTTGTCTTTGGAAAAATCTAATCATGATATTTCATTGTCTCGGGTCTCGCGTCACGAGTCTCGTGTCGCCACCAACTTGACCCGTGACACGGGACGCGCAACGCGTGACGAACTACTTCTCGAATAACTCCGCCAGATCAATATCATACGCCTTCATCAGCCTTCCCTCCGCCACGAAGACGCGCAGGTACGCTTTCTCAAGTTCTATCTCCGCCGCGAGGCGCCCCATCGTCGTGCGGCGGTTCTCGTCCTGCGCCAAGAGCAGGAAGTAAGTGCTGGTCCTGCCGCTC
The DNA here is from genome assembly GCA_965372475.1 of uncultured bacterium. GTDB lineage: Bacteria > Oederibacteriota > JAUXIB01 > JAUXIB01 > JAUXIB01 > CBDVCL01. The sequence goes on from CBDVCL010000207.1 coordinate 4,525, forward strand.
TTGAAGTCGCGCCGCTCCTCCCCCAGGCGCAAGGAGTTGAGTTCCTCCGCCTTCTTCATCAGCCCCAGGTTTTCCTTACCCCGCGCTAGTCCCTGCCTCGCTTCTTCTATCTCCCGTTCCACATCGTCCTTGAGCGCGTCCAGCTCCAGGCGCGCTATGTCCCACTCGGCCTGGGATCGCCTCGCGCCCGCGCGCGCGGCGCGGTTGCGAAGCGGCATCGCCAGCGAGATACCGACGTAATACGTTGGGTAGTCCATGCCGCTCATAGACTGCCAATTCTCATCGACCGCGCTCGCCAGCGAGGAGGAGGTGATCGATCCCGTAAGGTCCAACTGGGGCAGCGTCTCCAACTCCGCCAGGCGCAGGCCCTTCTTCTTCTCCTGCAGCTTCAGGCGCGCCGCTTCAAGGTCGGCGCGCGATTCCTGCCGTGCCGTTCCCGGCGCCACGCTGCCGCCCTCACCCGGGCCGG
>CBDVCL010000208.1:0-4945 GCA_965372475.1 uncultured bacterium
TAGATAGCGAGGTGATCGTTAGTTGTTGGTCGATGGTCGCCTGCCCTGCCTGCCCGCCATAGCTTCAGCGACGGCGGGAGGGAGGCCCTTCGGTTTCTCTCAGGGTAAACTCCGCGAATCGAAGGGTTAGTCGCTTATCGCCTGCCCTGAACCTTCTGCTATGCTCAGCGCAAGGATCGAAGTAGAAACGTAAGGGCGGGTTCTAAACCCGCCCCTACATTGTCCCTTGGGCGCAGGCCGTGCGCCGCTACTATCGCGTGCCGGGGTTCAGAAAGCGTCCCCGCCTCACGGCCCTCAATCCAGCTGGCTGTGTTCTTTCAGCCAGGCAAGCAATTCCGACAAGCTGGCCGTAGCCAGGGCGATACAGCTATCCGCCGCGCCATAGTACATCCTCACCTCATCATCCACCAGCGTCCAGCCGCAGGGAAAGACCACCGTGCCCACGTCACCCAGCATCGCGTACAACTCTCGCGGCCTGAAAACCCACTCCGTAGAACGAGCGATAAGCTTACTCGGGTCCTCAAGGTCCAATAGCGCCAGGCCCAAGCGATATATCGAACCGCTGGCGGTGATCTTAACGCCGTGATATAGAAACAGCCAGCCCTCGTCCGTTCTTAAAGGCGGCGTGGAAAGCCCGATCTTGTTGGCGTCCCACCAGGCGCCTCGCCGCGCACGCACCAGCACGCGGCGATCCTCCCATTTCTTCATATCGCGCGAGAACGAGATCATGATGTGCGCCGGATCGTCCGGCGACTCGGGCGCGGGCCTATGGATGATCACCCAGCGATCATCAAAGCGGACGGGGAATAGCGCCGCGTCCTTGTCGTTCGGCGGCAGGATAGCTCCCAAGCGTTCGAACTTCTTGAAGTCAGTAGTCAGCGCCAGGGAAACCAAGGGGCCATCCTCAGAGAAGGCTGTATAAGCAACCGCCCAGCGTTTCTGCTCCTCGATATAGGTAAGTCGCGGGTCCTCCACTCCCCACAGCTCCTCGGGATAGTTCTCCGGGTCGTGCTCGAAGGTAGGCGTCTCGTCGATATGCCAATTCCTCAATCCGTCCTTGCTGCGCGCGGCAGTGAGATGAGATATGCCGCGCCGGTCCTCGACCCTCATCATCAGCAGGGTCTCACCGTTGACTATCGTCACGCCCGGGTTGAGCACGGTATTGGCCACATAAGAAAGGTTTTCGGGGGTGACTATCGGGTTACCTGAATATCGCGCGAAAAGGCTGCGCGACTCATCATCCAACATTATCGTTCTTAGCATCGTTCTCCTCTTTTACCTTTTTCCTTGATCTGGCCGCCGCGGATCTCACAACCCTTTCACGGCCCTTCAGCCCCGCCTTGTAATGCTGGTGGTTATACATCTGCAGCAGCGCCAGCAACCAGGCGAGGGTAGACTCCGCCCCCTGGTTGCGATTGGCACCGTCCGCGGTCAAGCCGTCACAACAGCCGCCGGTGTCATAATCATAAAGGGCGATGTTCATCCTGTTCTGGCCCAGGAACCATTCCAGGCAGCGCCAGGCCGACTCTTCCCACTTCTTCTTACCGGTAACCCGATAGGCCCTGAGGCAGGCTTCCAGCACGCTCTGCGCCTCGATCGGTTGCTGGTCAAAGCGCGCCCTGTTCCCTCCCTTGGTATACCAGCCCCTGTTCCCTACCGCCTCGAACGAACCATCGGCGCTTGTCTGGATCTCCACGAGCCACTCCAGGCACCTCAATCCCGCCTTCAGCATCGTATCATTCTTCAGCGCGTAGCCTGAAACGATCAAGGCCTGCGGCATCTTGCCGTTGTCATAAGTTACGGTATCCTCAAACCAGCGCCACTTGCCCTTGGCATTTGCACGATACCGCTCCAAGAGCAACTCAGCTACCTGCTTTTGCACGCGGCGTATTTCCCGGTCGCCGCTAAATCTCTGCAGGTAACTGTTGATACCTACCAAGCTATAAGCCCAGGCGCGGGGAGAATCAAAGCCAGGCAAGGCAAGCACCCCTCGCTTGAAAACGCCGAGCACAAGATCGCTCAAGCGTGGCTGAGCTTCCGCTCCGGCAACCTTGCCCAGCGCCCACAAGACACGCCCATGACCATCTTGAGAGACGGTTCCCGGACGCCAACGCCGGTCATAATCCATCACACTGCGAAAGCTATTAGCCTGCTCGTCGTAAGCGTGCAAAAGAAAACCCAGGTAACGGTATCCCAGGTCGGCAAGCGACATTTCCTCCGGCATCTGCTGCTGCGCCAACAGCGTGGCGATCAAGGCCCTGGCATTATCGTCCAAAGCATAGCCGTGCTCCCGGTCAGGCACGATAAACCTGGCGTACTGCAGTATTCCTAGATCATCGGTGAGACGGCTCAGATGATCGAGCTTGATGCGCGGTAAGGTCAGCCTTTTTTCGCCCGATAAACGGGGGTGAACCAGGACACGCGGGTTACGTTGCCACTCCTTTTCCACCTCAGCGAAGACCTGAAGATAGGACCGGGACACTTCCTTCCAGATCATGCCCCGGCAATAGGAATAAGCGCGTTTGCGCATGGCGTGCCGCTCCGTCTCGTTGTCCAGCAGATCCAGCACCTGTTTTGCCAGGGCCTTGGCATCCCTGAAAGGGACCAACCGCCCCCTGCCCTTGGCCAGCAATTCCTCCGCGTGCCAGTAGGGCGTAGAAATGGTCGCCTTGCCGGCGCCCAGGGCATAAGCTAAAGCGCCGGATGTGATCTGGTCCTTGATCAGATACGGTGTGACATACAGGTCCGCGGCGCTGATGAACTCGATCAGCTCCTTCAATTCGACAAAACGGTTGTGAAATATCAAATGCTTTTCCACGCCCAGCTTGCGGGCCAGCATCTGCAGCGAGATACGGTAAGATTCGCCCTGTTTCTTGATCACGTTGGGGTGAGTAGCGCCGAGGATGATGCAAACGACCTCCGGATGCTTCTTGACTATCTTCGGCAGGGCCTCGACCAGGTACTCCAGTCCCTTGCGCGGGGAAAGCAGGCCAAATGCAAGCATCACCTTTCTGCCCTCCACGCCAAACTGGTCCTTGAAATAGCTGGGGTCAACAAAGGGCACGTCGTGAATACCGTGGGGGATCAACTTGACCTGCTCGCCTGATACTCCGTAAACACTCTTTAAAAAGCCAACGGCCTTCTTGCTCATCACCACCACCCTGGCCGAAACATCGCAAATCTCCCGCAACAATATCTTTTGCTCGTCCTTGGGGGATTCCAATACCGTATGCAGCGTGGTCACAAGTGGGACACGCAGGTTACGCAAAAGGGAGCGTATATGACTGCCATACTTGCCGCCGAAGATGCCGTACTCGTGCTGTAGACTAACGACGTCAACCTGGTTAACGTTAAGGAATTCGGCCGCGAGCTGATACCCCTCCAGGCGCCCCGTATCGACTTCAAAGCGGACCCGCTGGGGATAATCATATCCCTGCGGAATGTCATTCATCGCCACGGCAAAACAACTACTCGCCGGAGACTCAGTGGCTATCGCCGTCAACAAGTCCGTAGAAAAAGTAGCGATGCCGCAACGGCGGGGCAGGTAATTGCCCACCAACGCTATGGTATGCTTTCCCGAGCGAAAAAGAGTCTTGCTTTCCATAGTCTTCGTTCCCTCTCAAGCACAGCGAATCGCGCCGTACCTTCAGTGAGTAGCGGTATTCTATCATCTTGGCAGAAAAGAAACCACCTGATTCGCCAACCCCCGCACCGAAGCATAGGAACTCTTTGTGCTTAGCGTACTTCTTCCTGGCCTTTAGCACCAGGGTCCTTACCGGATCTTCTTGGCTCTGCCTCTTGACACAGTCTCTCTTGCGTAGGTTAACCTTCACTAACAGTTTTGGTTTGACCTCACTAAAGGTTAGTATCACGCAGCAATAAAAAACGGAGTGATAATGCGAAAAAGGATGATCTTGGTGTCAGCGATGATAGGGCTGCTCTTCTATGCCGGATGCGGCAATGACGACGCGCCCCCATGTCTGCCAGTCGGCAGACAGGCATGGGGGCAGACGCGGGACCTATCGCGGACAAGAATTGGAGCTGCGCGAAGCGCCGCCCCCCTCAGTTATGCTTGCGCCTTCCTTCCACCACGGTGTATACGACCGGCATAATGAAGAGCGTCAGCGCAGTCGAAGTGATCAGGCCGAAGACCACCACGGCCGCCAGCGGGCGCTGTACCTCCGCGCCGATGCCGCTTGAGAGCAGCAGCGGCAACAAGCCAAGCACAGTAGTGACAGCCGTCATCAACACCGGACGCAAACGCAAGAGCGCGCCCTGCACCACGGCATCCTGCAGGGATTTGCCGCGCGCGACAAGCTGGTTGAAGTAACTGACCATGACGATGCCGTTCAATACGGCGATGCCAAAGAGCGCGATGAAACCGATCGCGGACGGCACAGAGAGATACTCCCTGACTATCAGCAATCCACCTACGCCGCCGATCAGCGCCAGGGGAACATTGATAATGATTATCAGGGCGTGGCGAATCGTGCCGAAAGCCATTAATAAGAGAACGAATATCGCCAGGAAGACAACCGGCACGATCACCGCCAAGCGCGCCATGGCGCGCTGCTGGTTCTCGAATTGGCCGCCGTACTCGACAAAATAACCGGGCGGCAGATCGACCCTAGACGCGACGCGCTCCTTGATATCGGCCACCACGCTGCCCAGGTCGCGGCCGCGCACGTTGCCCTGCACGATCCAGCGGCGCTGGTTCTTCTCGCGGTTGATCTGGATGGGCCCGGAGGTCTTCGTGACTCGGGCAACCTGCGCCAGGGGAATCAAGCTGTCGCCCTCTGTCGGCACGAGGAGCCTGGAGATGACTTCGGGGTCGTCACGGAAAGGCTCCTGGTAACGCAGGTGAATGCCGAAGCGCCGCGTGCCGAGGTAGATGGTGTCGATCACCTCGCCGCCCACGGCGAGCTCGACCAGCTCTAGCACCTGT
>CBDVCL010000209.1:0-4942 GCA_965372475.1 uncultured bacterium
GGAAGGTGTCCGTCCTGCTCCAGTTGAACATCGCCGCGGAGGAGACCAAGGGCGGGTTCAGCGAGGATAGCCTGGGAGAGACGCTGGCCGAGCTGGGTCGGCTGGAGATGGTCGAGATCGAGGGCCTGATGACCATGCCCCCTTTCTTCGACGACCCAGACGGGGCCAGGCCCTATTTCAGGCGGCTGAGGGAACTCAGGGACGAGGCAAACGCCAAGGGTTGGTACCGTGCTCCCCTCAAGCACCTTTCCATGGGCATGAGCGGGGACTTCGAGGCGGCGGTGGAAGAGGGGGCGACGATGGTTAGGTTGGGGAGTGTTCTATTCGGGCCGCGGCAATGACGAATCGGCGAATCCTCCTTCGCCAAGGCTTCGGCGGACAAGTCGGTAAACCGGCGACGGGGCGAGCCCATTACCGATTGGCATGCAAGATCTATATATAGTATGATGTTGAAGAAATAACTGGGGAAGACGCAAAGAAGACATACGCTATGCGCCATACGAACCTGAAAGGCAAGAAGCTCTGCGTAATAGGTTTGGGCAACATGGGAAGCGCCCTGATTGGCGGCATGCTTCCCAAGAAGCTTCTGCCGCGCCGGAACGTGTTTGGCTGTGACGTTGACGCGCGCCAACGGCGCAAGGCGGCCAGGAGATTCAAGATAAAGGTCTTCGCTGACGCCGCCTTGATCGTAGGGAAATGTGACATCATCCTCCTCGCCGTCAAGCCGCAGGACTTTGCCACGGTGGCCGCCGCTATCGCCGGCAGGATCCCTGCGCACGGCCTTGTCCTTTCCATCATCGCGGGTCTGCCCAGCGCGGCGATAGAGCGGAAGCTCGGCGGCCTGCGCGTGGTACGAGCCATGCCAAACACGCCCTCACTGCTGGGCGAAGGCATCACCGCCTATTGCCGCGGCCGGCACGCCGCGAGAAATGACGCGCACACAGCAGCCGAAGTGTTCGGCGCGGTGGGCAGGACGCTGGAGGTAAAGGAAGGACAGATGGACTTGGTCACGGGCCTCTCCGGCAGTGGACCGGCCTATTTCTTTCTCCTCGTCGAGGCCCTGGGCGCGGCGGGGGTCCGGCTGGGGCTAAGTTCACGCGCCGCGGAACTGCTGGTGTCCCAGACCGCCCTGGGGGCGGCGCGAATGGTCGTGGCGTCGGGGGAGAAGCCGGCCGTATTGCGGCGGAAGGTCACCTCCAAAGGCGGCACTACCCAGGCAGGCCTGGAGGTGCTGAAGCGGGCCGGGTTTGGCCGCTTGGTCTACGATACGGTAAAGGCGGCAAGAGAACGCGCGAAACAACTAGGTCGCGAGAAGTACGATAAGCGATAATATCAGCGTAGGGGAGCACCTCCGCAGCCTGTCGGCCGTAGCCCGTAGGACGAAGGCGGATGCTCCCGCCTAAGGAAAGGCAAAATGAACCTCGGCCTGGAAATCCTCTCCGCTTTCTTTCATCTGTTCTACTACCTCTTCACGGTCTTCTATTTTCTCATCGCCTTGCGTTACCTCCTGGATCTTCTGCCCCTGCACTTGGGCGCCCTGCGTCGTTTCCTTTTTCGCGCCACGGAACCGTTCCTGGGCCTTGTGGGGAGGGTGGCCCGCCTGCACTGGCGGCGCCACGATTTCACACCTCTCCTGGCTGTAGTCATGCTGGTGGTGTTCCAGCAGACCGTGCTCAGGTGCTTGATATACGTTCTCTTGAAAGCAAGAGGGGCATGGATGGGATAGTGGTCCGGTCACGGGTCCCGTGTCTCGGGTCAATATGGACGACACGTGACGCGCGACGCGAGACGCGCGACAGAACTCAACCGTGAAGATCAAGGTCAAAGTCAAACCCCGTAGTTCCCGCCCGGGCGTGGCAAAGGGAGAGGACGGATCCCTGGTGGTAAGAGTGAGTTCACCTCCCGCGGAGGGGAAGGCAAACAGGGAGCTGTGCGAACTGCTGGCGAAACACCTGGGCGTTGCCAAGAGCGCGGTGCGGGTAGTTAAAGGGAACAGGAGCAGGGAGAAGGTGGTTGAGATTGGTGGCAGGCGAAAGAAACCTAAGTAGTATCTAGTATCTGGTATCTCGTTTGAGGTGCGAGATACAAGATACGCGATACAAACCAAAGAGGAGGCGAGGATGTCTAACACGATAAGATTCCTCCACGACGCGGTGGAATTCGTAAAGAGCCACGAGAAATCGAGGCCCAAGGTATCAATAATCCTGGGGACGGGGCTGGGCGGCCTGGCCGAAAAGATAGAGGACGCCAGGAAGATCAACTACAAGGACATCCCCCATTTCCCCCTCTCCACGCTTGAGCATCACGAGGGCCTGCTTATTTTCGGCAAGCTGTCGGGCAAGGAGGTGGTGGCGATGCAGGGACGCTTCCACCGTTACGAGGGCTATAGCCTGCAGGAGGTCACCTTTCCCGTGCGCGTGATGAACGCCATCGGCGGCGAGACGCTCCTCGTCTCTAACGCCTGCGGCGGCATCGCCGAGCAGATGAACCCCGGCGACCTGGTCGCGATCAGGGACCACATAAACCTGATGGGGGAAACACCGCTCGTGGGCGAAACGGAGCAGGAGCTGGGGCCGCGCTACCCGGACCTGTTCGATTGCTACACGCCCGAGCTTAGGCAATTGGCGGCAAAGGCGGCCAAGGAGTGTAAGCTTAAGCTAAAGGAGGGCGTCTACGCTGGCGTGGTCGGCCCGAACCTGGAGACGCCGTCGGAGTACAAGTTCCTTCAGGCCATCGGCGCCGACATGGTCGGCATGTCCACCGTACCCGAGGTGATAGTCGCGGCCCAGCGTTCGATGCGCGTGCTGGGCATCTCGGTGGTCACGGACGCCTGCCACCCCGGTTCGGTCGGCCCCGCGAACATAGAGAAGATAATCGCGGTGGCGAAAGAAGCGGAGCCGAAACTCACGCAACTTATCGAGAAGACAGTGGAGCTTCTTTGATCCACAGATTACACAGATTGCACAGATTGACTCGGGCGAGAAGATGAAGACGATTTGGCATTCCAAGAAGACGGTCAAGTTGATTGACCAACGAAAGCTCCCCTTGCAGGAGAAGATAGTCACCTGCCGCAACTACAAGCAAGTCATCACCGCCATCAAGACAATGCAGATCCGCGGCGCCCCCGCCATCGGCATCGCCGGCGCTTACGCACTTGCTCTTGCCGCGGCCATGACAGGCGGGAACATCAAGCGCCTGCGCAAGATAGCAGATGAGATAACTGCGACCCGCCCCACCGCCGTCAATCTCGCCTGGGCGGTTGAGCGTTGCTTTGCTGTGGCAAAGCAACGCGTGTCGGAGTGTCGGGGTATCGGGGTATCGGGGAAAGCACGATCGACGATAGACGATGGACGAACGACGCTTCCGAGCGCGCTTCTATCAGAAGCTAAACAAATAGCGCGCGAGGAAGAACAGTCCTGCCTCGCCATGGGAAGGCATGGCGCCAAGCTCATCAAGCGTGGCTGGCGCCTACTCACCCACTGCAACGCCGGTTCCCTGGCCAGCGTGGGACTGGGCACGGCCCTGGCGCCGATAAAACTGGCGCATCGCCAGGGAGGGAAGATAAGCGTCTTCGTTGATGAGACCAGGCCTTTGCTGCAAGGGGCGCGTCTCACGGCCTATGAGCTGAAGAAAGAGGGCGTACCATTCCACGTGATCAGTGACAACATGGCCGCCCATTTCATGTCACGCGGCGAGGTGGACTGCGTGATCACGGGCGCCGACCGCATCGCCGCCAACGGCGACGCGGCCAACAAGATAGGCACCCTCGGCCTGGCGGTATCGTGCGCTCATTTCGGCATCCCTTTTTACGTAGTCGCTCCCTCTTCTACATTTGACCTGTCGCTCAGCAGCGGCAGGAAGATACCGATAGAGGAACGCCCCAAGCAAGAGGTGGAGTACTGCGGCGGCAAGAGAATAGTGCCGCGCGGCGCGAAAGTGCGCAATCCCGCTTTTGACGTCACGCCTGCAAAGCTGATCACGGCCATCGTGTGCGAGAAGGGGGTCATTCGGCCGCCGTATCGCAAGAACATCAAGGGGTTATTGCGGACACGGTAGCCGAGAACTGGCGCATGGGGTTGGTGCTTGACTGCATGGCAGCCACTTCGGACGACGATGAGGACGACACTGCCAGCATCGTCTCAGGCCTGTTTACTGTTGGCTGCGTTTGGCAGTGATACTGTTTGATTCTTCCCTTTGATGGGGAACAAGAAAGGGAGCCGGTGATACCGGCTCCCTTTTGCCTTCAGACGACGTCGGTTATCTTGGGTCTATTTGATCACAACTACCTTTCCGTAGTAGGCGCGTACGCCGTGTAGGTATATGACATACACGCCACTGGCGACTAGGTCCCCCGCGTCGTTCTTGCCGTCCCATTTCACGTTGTCCATGCTGAAGCCGGTGGTAACGGGCCCCCGTTTCAAGAGGCGTACCAATTCTCCCGCCGTATTGTAGATGCCCAGGAACATCGCGTCGGCGGCGGCGACCTTCCATTCAATGCTTACTTCCTCGCCCTGCTTCGGGTTGAAGATGTTGCGCGAGATATAGAACTTCTCCTCCGGCAGCACCAGAAGTTCGTGCGTCACTTCCACCGGCATGCGCGGCAGCCCGTCAAAGAACGAAGCATAGGTGCCGTAGACCTGGTTCGTAACCGTCTCCCCTTCCGCGCCCTCCGGCACGTACACCACCACCGTCGCCGTGGCCTTTTCGCCCGGCGCCAGGCTGCCGATGTTCCAGCTCACCACGCCGCCGCTCTCCAGCCCCGAACAGCTTACGTACGAGAAGGCCGTCGGCACCGTGTCGCTTATCACCAGGTTGATGATCGGCGCGCCGCCCGTGTTGCTGTAGACGATGTAATAGGAGACCTCGCTGTCCTTCTCCGCAAAGTCCACCCCCGCGATCTTTTCCAGTTCCAGGTTCGGCTCGGGCGGCGGTGTGACCGTGC
>CBDVCL010000210.1:0-4919 GCA_965372475.1 uncultured bacterium
CCACAGACTGTTAGTGTACATCGGTAAATCATTTGTCTTCGGTCTTTAGTCTGTGCTAGCGGAGGCAAACTACAACACGTTAGGAGAGAGAGAATGGCTGAGGCAAAGATGACGGTCGGCGGACGGGAGCTGGTAATCGAGAGCGGCAAATACGCGAAACAGGCGGGAGGGTCGGTGACCGTTCGCCTGGGGGATACGGTAGTACTGGTGGCCGCGTGTATTTCTGACAAGCCGCGCGAGGGCCTGGATTTTTTCCCCTTGATGGTTGATTACAGGGAAAGGACATATGCCGCGGGGCGGATCCCCGGCGGCTGGTTCAAACGGGAAGGGCGCCAACAGGACAAAGAGGTGATCGCTTCACGCCTGATCGACCGCTCGATCAGGCCCTTCTTCCCCGAAGGATTGCGCAACGACGTGCAGGTGGAGGTGCTGGTGCTCTCCGCCGATAGGGAGAACGACCCGGACATACTCGCTCTGATCGGTGCTTCCCTGGCATTGCGTATCTCTTCGATACCTTTCGAGCATACCATCGGCGCGGTGCGCCTGGGCAAGGTGGGGGACGAGCTGATCGTCAACCCGACCTTCCAACAGCTGGAGAACAGCTCGCTCAACCTCGTGGCGGCCGGTATCAAGGACAGCATCGTGATGTTGGAGGGCGACGGCAGGGAATTTAGCGAAAAGGAGATGGGCGAGGCCTTGCGCCTGGCAGAGCAGGAGATCAACCGGGTGGTGGAGCTGGAAAAGGGGCTGATCAGCAAGTGCGCCAAGGAGAAGATACCCCTCGAGGTGCGCCAGGTGGATGAGCAACTGGCCGCCAAGGTACGCGAGGTGGCGGCAAAGGATATCCAGGGGGCTTGTTCTAGCGCCGACAAGCTGGGAAGGGCCAAGGCCGTGCGCGAGGCAAAGGAGCGTGGCCTGGAACAGCTGGGCGAGTTGGACGAGGACGCGGCCAAGGACGCAAAGAAGATACTGGACGAGATAGAGGTCGAGGTGGTGAGGGGCCGTATCGTCAAGGAAGGCGTGCGCCCGGACGGGCGTAAGCTGGACGAGGTGCGCGAAGTCAGCTGCGAGGTAGGGGTGTTGCCGCGCACGCACGGTTCGGCCGTCTTCACGCGCGGGCAGACCCAGGCGCTGGGCGTGGTCACGCTGGGCAGTATCGACGACGTGAAGCGGGTGGAACTGCTCGAGGGAGAGATCGAGAAAGCTTTCATGCTGCACTATAACTTCCCCTCCTACAGCGTGGGGGAGACGAGGCCGAATCGCGGCCCGTCGCGGCGCGATATCGGGCACGGCATGCTGGCTGAACGGGCGCTGTCCGCGCTCGTACCTTCCGCGGATGAGTTCCACTACACGGTGCGGCTGGTCTCGGAGATCCTCGAGTCTAACGGTTCTTCGTCCATGGCCAGTGTTTGCGCCGGTTCCCTGGCGTTGATGGACGCTGGCATTCCCGTCAAGGCACCCGTGGCGGGGATATCCGTGGGACTGATAAGGGAGGAGGGCAAGGACGCCTTGCTCGTCGATATCCAGGGGTTGGAGGACCACTACGGGGACATGGACATGAAGGTGGCGGGAACGGCCACGGGCATTACCGCGGTGCAGATGGACATGAAGGTGCACGGCGCGGGCGTGGCATTGCTGGAAAAAGCCCTGGAACAGGCGCGCGTGGCGCGCTTGACGATCCTGGAGAAGATGAACACGGTGCTGGCGAAACCGCGCGATTCGTTCTCCGAGTACGCGCCGCGCGTTACCGAGCTGCGCATCAACCCCGACAAGATAGGCGCACTGATCGGTCCGGGCGGCAAGAACATCCGAGGCATCGAGGCGGATACGGGCGCGGAGGTGAGCGTCAACGATACGGGGCAGGTGCTTGTTTTCGCCGTCGATAAGGACGCGGCGGAAAAGGCGGTGGCGCGGGTAAAGGAATCCACGGCCGAGGCGGAGAAGGGCAAGATCTACAAGGGCACGGTGCGGGGGATAAAGCCCTTTGGCGCCTTCGTTGAGATCCTGCCGGGCCAGGACGGTCTGGTGCACATCTCGGAGCTGTCTCATAAGCGCGTTGAGAAGGTCGAGGACGTGGTGAAGGAAGGGGACGAAGTGCTGGTCAAGGTGATCAATGTTGACACCGATGGCAAGATCAAGCTGAGTATGAAGGACATAGAGACGGTTAAGGTGGAGGACGCGTAGTTTTTTTCGCCGATTACGCAGATGCGCTGCGCACACCAGCGGGGCAAGATCAGCGCCCGCTGATTACGCGGATGCTTCATGATCAATATGCCCTGGAAATCGGCGTAATCTGCGGAGCGGCGACGGAGCCCGGATGGAAGGAGCGGGAGCCGCTATCCGCGTAATCTGCGTTCTCAGGGGAGCACCAGCGAGATGAAACGCCAGGAATGGGGACTGTTGACGGTAGCTGCTCTTCTCTCCACTTATCTCTTCCCACTCTACTTCGCAGAGGTTGTCGCCCTTGCTTTTCTCGGCGGGCTGGGTATGCTCTGGCGCGCGCTTAATCCCCAGGAGAAGGACAAGTTGCGCGCTTTTGAGCGGGAGTTCCGTGTCGGCTACGAGCTGGAGTCCAAGGGCGACCGAGCGGGGGCGGGGAAGATCTATCGCCGCCTGGCCGGGAAATACAAGGGCGTGCCCAAGATAGCGTCCATTGCAACGGACCGGATCAAAAGGCTGGAGCGCAAGAAGGGGGCCAAGCAGCGCACCGCGGTCGGGAAGAACAAGAAGCGCGGCCCGGTCAAAGGAAGGTAATGCGTTACTTTTACTCGCTGAGAGCGCCGAGTCTTCGCCGAGTTCGCCGAGAAAGCTGTGCTCGGCGGTCGCCGCGGTATCTTTGCGGCCTTGGCGGGCGAAGTGATTTACTACCCCAAGGAAGGCGGGCATGAGATGTTCCGCCTGCCACAGGGAAGCCCCCGCCAAGAGCAGGTTCTGTAATTTCTGCGGTTTCAAGCTTTTCAGCGGCAAGGATTACGACCTTGGTGTCAAGTATTTCATTGACGGGGATTATCGCCGCGCCGCGACGCACCTGCGGCGCGCTGTGAAGGAGGAGAAAAGGGGGCGGGCGCCGTTGGCCCTGGGGCACTATTACTTTCACGCCGGCAAGCGGGACCAGGCCCTCTCCTGCTATCAGCGAGTGGAGCGGGAGGGCAGTTCGTCTCCCGAACTGCACTATAACCTGGGAGTGCTCTACAACGACGGCGGGCAGATCGACCGTTGTATCGAGGAATTCCGCCGGCTCTTTTCCCTGCCGATCAAGCTTGAGCCGAAGAAGTACTATCTCGGCCTGCTGTTCGATTCCGCCGAAGCTTTCAAGGCCAGCGCCCACATCAGCTACGGCATCGCCCTGCGCAAGCACGGGCTGGTGCGGGAATCGCTAAAGGAATTCAAGATGGCCTTGGTCTTGCGGCCGGAGGACATATACGCGCACGTGAACCTGGGCGAGGCGCACATGCTGTTGAAGAAGTACCGCAACGCCGAACACTCCTTCCGCCAGGCGATAAAGCTGGCCCGCAGCGAGGACGAGGTGCTCAATGTGCACAACGACCTTGGCATCGTCTATTACCGCCTCGGCGCTGTGAACAAGGCCATTACCCAGTTCAAGACGGTGATCAAGCGTGACCCCGAGAACACGCACGCCATTTACAACCTGGGGCGCATCTACTACGAACGGGGCATGGACCCGGAGACAAAGAAGGATTACCAGGAGTTCACCCGCCTGGATAGCGGGCACTCTATACTCTACGGGCTTTCCAAATCGATGCTTGATATCAGCCGCGACAGATCCGGGGACGAAACGATATCCATGGTCGCTGGCGAAAGCAAGCAGATGAAGGAGGTGGAAAGCCTTATCTTGCGTGCCGCCATGGCCGACGCCACCGTGCTCGTTTTGGGCGAGAACGGTACCGGTAAGGAAGTGGTGGCTCGTATGATCCATCGTAGCGGACCGCGTGCCGACGCGCCGATGGTGCCCGTTTATTGCGCGACCATTGCCGAGACGCTGCTGGAATCGGAGCTTTTCGGGCACGAACGCGGCTCCTTTACCGGGGCCGTGTCCCAGAAGAAGGGCAAGTTCGAGATCGCTGACGGCGGCACGGTGTTTCTCGATGAGATCGGCGAGGTGTCGCCTTCCGTCCAGGTGAAGTTGCTGCGTTTCCTCCAGGAACGCGAATTCGAGAGGGTGGGCGGCAACGAGCCGATAAAGGTGGACGTAAGGGTGGTAGCCGCCACCAACCGCGACTTGAAACAGGCCATTGCTGAGGGCGCCTTTCGCCAGGACCTTTTCTACCGGCTGAATGTCATCCCCATTCATCTGCCTCCCCTGCGGGAGAGACGCGATGACATCCCGAAGATGATCGAGCATTTCATTGACAAGCATAACCGCAAGCACGGCAAGCGCTTCAAGAGGGCAAGCAAGGCGCTGGTAGAGAGGCTCTTCTCGCACGATTGGCCGGGGAACATCCGTGAGCTGGAGAATCTGATCGAAAGGGCAATCGCCATTTACGACGAGGAGGTGATCGACTTGCGGCACATGCCGCTGGAGTTACAGGGGGAAGGAGCATCCCTTGGACGATCATCGCCGCCGGCGAGAAGAAAAGGCCTGGACCTGAGCACCGTGGAACGGGAGACGATCGAGAAAGCGCTGCTGGCGGCGGCATACAACAAGCAACGGACGGCGAAATTACTGGGCATCTCACGCTCGACGCTATACGAGAAGCTCAAACAATACGGCATCTCTGCCAAGAAAGGCTCCTAACCACAAAGACACGACGAACGTTAAGCGTGATGCTCCTTCCTGTTGTCTCAAAGGAAAAGGCCCCCTTCACTGCTGTCCGAAAAGCGGACATTTCTCGGGCGGTCCGTCCGATAGTCGGACACTTTCTCCGGCACATCCAAGTAACGGCGCCGGCCGTCTTTGT
>CBDVCL010000211.1:0-4899 GCA_965372475.1 uncultured bacterium
CTTTCCCTCCAAGATCAGCCTTCCCTTCAGTCTATCACCCTGATGGTGTCAAGTCCGATAAAGCGCGTGCCGTCGAGCAGTATTCCGGTCACCGTGAAAGTCACCTCATCACCGGGCTCAACATCCACCAAGCTCTCTCTGTCAAACTTGACTATCAACTTGTTCTTGGCGACGTTTCCCCTCGTTGCGACTGCGCCCTCGCATTCCACCGTGCCGATGTCAACTTCCGAAATATCGTAGCCCTCGGGAAGCTGAATGAACACGGTGAAATCGCCTTTGCCGGCCAGATTCAGGGTTTCGGGCTTTACCTCTACTGTAGATTCTATAGGCGGCAGCTCCACTTCCATGTAATTCGTGAACAACACCGCCGGGGCGAAGGAGTAGGAGATCTTGGAGTAGTAGACCTTTTCCTGGCCCTTCCTGATATAATCCTCCCTTTGAAGGCTTGGTGATTAGTCCGCATCTGCACTGAAGCCCTTGGTGGAGACGCCGCCGTCCTCGTACATCTTCAGCAGGCCCTTCTTGTCGACGGCCTTGATGAAGGCCTCCTTGGGGTCGACGATGCCCGCTTTAACGTGATTGAACAGGGCTTCGTTAAGCAGGATCATTCCCTCCGCTTTCGCCGTCTGCATCACCGAGGCGATCTGGAAGGTCTTGCCCTCGCGGATAAGGTTGGCGACGGCGGTATTCACCATCAGCACTTCCACCGCGGCGATCCTGCCCTTGTCAGTGCGCTTGCACAACGTCTGGGCGATCACCGCCTTCAATGATCCGGAGAGCATCGTGCGGATCTGCTCCTGCCGGTCGGCGGAAAACTGGTCGATGATCCTGTCCACGGTGGAAGGGGCGGTGGTGGTGTGCAGGGTGCCGAAGACGAGGTGGCCCGTTTCGGCCGTCTCGATGGCGATGGCGATGGTCTCAAGGTCGCGCATCTCGCCCACGAGCACGATGTCTGGGTCTTCGCGCAATGCGGCGCGCAGCGCCTGCTTGAAGCCCTTGGTGTGTACGCCTACCTCGCGCTGGTTGAGGAGGCAGCCCTGGTTCTCATGTACGAACTCGATCGGGTCCTCGATGGTGATGATGTGGTCCTTGCGGCTCTTGTTGATATGGTCGACCATCGCCGCGAGCGTGGTCGACTTGCCGCTGCCAGTGGGGCCCGTGACCACCACCAGGCCCTTGGAGAGGAAGCAGAGGTCGCAGATCTGCTGGGAGAGGTTAAGGTCCTTGACCGTGAGGATGTCGGTGGGGATGACACGGAAAACGGCGCCCGGGCCCTTGCGGTCGCGGAAGATGTTGCAGCGGAAACGGGCCAGCCCCGGTATCTCGTACGCGTAGTCGCTATCGTTGGTAGCTTCGAACTCCTCCTTGTTCTTGTCGGGCGTGATTTCGTAAAGGAGTTTCTTCAGGGTATCGTAGGTCAGGATCGGTTCGCCTTCGATCGATTTCATCTCACCGTCGGCGCGCAGCATCGGTGGCGCGCCCGTGCTCATGTGCAGGTCCGACGCGCCAGCTTTGATCATGATGTGGAAAAACTTGTCCATCGCCGCCGCGGGAGCGGATGGGCCCACGGCGGGTTTCTTAGGCTGGCCGGCCTGCTTGGCGGCAGCGGGTTGCGCTGCCGCGGGTTTCGCCACTGCGGGTTTCGCCGCGGCTGAGGCCGCCGCGGCAGTCGAGCTGGGGGCAGGAACTTCGTCCAGTGCCAGGATGACGTAGAGGTGGCTGGGCGAATCGGGTTGTTTCTTGAACAAGCCCTGCACGGCGCCGTAGGCGGCCGACTGGTAGCGGAAATTGATGTTATCGGCTTTCTTTATCTCTGTCATCTCAGCGGGGCTGAGCTCCTCGGCGAGAAGGCCTTCTATCTGGGCGGTATTGAGTGAGAAATCCGCGAGGGGTTTCAACCCCTCCGGCAGTTTGATAAGGGGGCTATGGTCGGTGACGAGGTGAAGCTCGTTTGACTTGGCGGCGACCACGCTGGCAAAATATTGCTCTAGCTGGGACATGCTATGCTCCTTGTTTGCGTAGCCAAATAGTAGACCTATTGGGAGGTAATGTCAAAAGGATATTTGCGGCAACTAGTAAACAGTAGAGAGTAGATAACACATAGTAGCCCTAGATGCCCTTGTCTACTGTATTCAGTCTGCTGTCTACTTGATAAGCTTGAGGAGCCGATCCGGCAAGCGGGCTATCTTGCCATTCTTGCCGGCGGCGGCGAGGCGGCAGGTGCCTTCCATCAAAGGCTTGTTCTCGCCCCGGCGGCAGACCAGGGTCTTGAAGGTCAAGCTGATCTTGTCGTGTTTCTCCAGCGTGGTGGAAATGATCAGCAGGTCATCATAACGGGCCGGGGCATGATAGCGGCAGTTCAATTCTACCACCGCCAGGACCACACCGTCCTCGTCCTCCAGTTCGCGGTAGGTCAGCCCGTTCTCACGCAGCAGCTCGGTGCGCCCCATCTCAAAATATCTGAGGTAGTTGGCGTAATAGACGACGCCGGCGCGGTCGGTGTCGCCGTAGATTACGCGCACTTCCATGGTATGTTTGGTCATTGTCTTTCGAAGCAAGGTAGCAAGGTAGCAGGGAGGCAAGGGAAATCTCGCCGAGAAGACCTTACCTCCACACCTCTTTGCTTCTTCACCTCCCCCTATACAGTCAATCCTTCCTTTCGCAGTGCCTCAGCGAGTTTATCATCGTTGAAGCTGTAGTGAAAGGTCTTTATCCCCACCGCTTGAGCTCCCGCTATGTTCATCTCCCGGTCTTCCACGAAGAACAGTTGTGGTGGTTGCAGGTCAAGTTCTGACAGTGCCGCGCGGTATATTCTCTCGTCCGGCTTCATTGCTCCCACGCGGTAAGAGAAGACGCGGTGCTTGAAGTGTCTCATCACCTCGAAGTCCACCAGGAAACGGTCGGCGTGCAGCGGGTTGGTGTTGGAGAGCAGCACCAGGGGCAGCTTCTCCGCCAGCCTGGTGACGATCCCCTTGATGCCGGCGTTCTCGGTGAATAGCTCGTTCCAAGGGTCCTGGAAAGCGTCTGGTGCGATAGCCAGGCCCGTTAGCTCGCTGAAACGGCGTATGAATTCGGGGGCTAGTATCCCACCGAGTTCGAACTCGGCATACAGCGAAGCTTGCTCGTCGTAGTCCCTGAGCAGTTGCTGCATCGTTTCGCCCAGGGCGTCAACGTTGCCACCGCCGGTGGCGGCGAGGGACTCCACCATCTGGTCATAGTGCAGCCTCAAGAGGACGTTGCCGACATCGAATGCGACAGCTTTTATTGCCATATTCGGTAAACGGTAGACGGTATACGGGGGAACGGCTCTAGATAAACGTGAGCCAGCCGTGGCGATCCGCTGCCTTGCCGGAGGTGATATCGAGCAATGCCTGCTGGATGCGTGCGGTGATGGGGCCGCGCTTACCATTACCGACGGGTGCTTTGTCCACCTTGGTCACGGGGACGATCTCCGTGGCGGTGCCGGTGAGGAACATCTCATCAGCGACGCAGAGGAATTCACGCGGCAGTTGGCCTTCCACGACCTGCAGGCCAATCTCCTCCGCCAGCGTGATTATGCTGCGTCGGCGGATACCGGGCAGGACGGAAGAGCATATCGACGGGGTGTAGATGATGCCGTCTTTCACCAGGAAGATATTCTGGCCGGGGCCCTCGGAGACAAAGCCGAAGATGTCCAGGGCGACGGCTTCGTCGTAGCCGTCCTGCACCGCATCGATCTTCATCAACTGGGAATTCTGGTAGTTGCCCCCCGCCTTGGCCATCGTGGGAAGGGTGTCGGGTGCGGGGCGGCGCCAGGAGGAGACCTTGACCGAGACGCCTTTGACCATGCTCTCGGGCCCAAGGTATTGCCCCCAGTCCCAGGCGGCGATGGAAACGCTGACCGGATTCTTCAAGGGGTAGAGCCCCATCGGCCCATAGTCGCGGAAGGCGAAAGGTCGCACGTAACATCCCTTGAGCTTGTTGACGCGCACGGTTTGGCGAATGGCTTCGGCGAATTTCTTCTCGCTGTAGGGAATGCTCATACGATGTATCTTGGCGGAGTCGTAGAAGCGCTTGACGTGGTCAGCGAGGCGAAAGACGGCCACCTTGCCCTTGATGGGATAACAGCGCAGGCTGTCGAAGACGGAAGAGCCGTAGTGCACAACGTGCGCCAGCACGTGGATCTTGGCGTCCTTCCAGGGAACGAACTTACCGTTGAGCCAGATTTTCCCCTTGCCGAAAGTCATCTTGATACTCCTTTCAACTCGACGCAGTAATCATAGCGATTATCAAGCGCGATTACAAGAAGAATCAGGCGAACATGTACCTCATGTAGCTGTAGGTCAGCGCCAGGATCAAGATCACAGCGGGAACGACGGCGATGGCTGTCTTCTTGATGTCGAACCAGTGGATCCGTTTCACGCCGAGGAATAATAGCGTGCCCGCGTAGAGGTGGAAGGGGACACGGATGGTGCTCTCCAGGGCGACCAGGTCGCCTGATAACAGCACGCTGAAGGGCAGCAACAAGATAAGGGCGGCGCATTCCAGGTGGTAGACCAATCCGTAGATCATGGCGCCGAGGTTGAGGATCTCCTTGAAGTTGCCGCGGCCGCCGAGCTTTTTCCCTACGAGGTGGGCGGTCGCCACGCCAGCCAGCGTAATACCGGCTATGGGGATGGTGTTGATGATGTTGAACAAGATATTTGAAAAGTAGTAGCCGATTGCCCGGCCGAAGCTGGTGTTAGGCTCATCCAGGGAGACGAGAAAATAGTAGACGAGGAAATAGACGAGAGACCCTACGAGCAGGAAAGAAAGGAAGGGCAGAGGCATGCCGCGGTAAGAACTGTTGAAGAGATATTGCACCGGGTGGCGCAGCAACTGCCGGATATCCGGGACCGTTAGGTTGGCAATACGTGCCTG
>CBDVCL010000212.1:0-4897 GCA_965372475.1 uncultured bacterium
CAAGGCGCTTCTCGTCTTACGGGAACCGCCTTGCCGCAGAGCAATGGAGCAATTGAACAATAGAGCAATAGATGAGAATAGACAATTGCGACATTGAGGCCATCGCTACCATTGACTAGATATCAAAGCGATGGTCATCCTGCCTCAACAAGTATATACGTTGAGGCAGGGCGGTCTATTGCTCGATTGCTCCCCTGCTCAAGAAGCCCCCTATATCATCCACAGACCCGCGCCGATCACCACCAGGCTGAGGATGATCAGCACGGGGGCCGCACTCATCGATCCACCGCGTCGGCGCTGAGTTTCGCTACCGCTCACTGCACGCCTCCCCACGGGGGAGGATTCCCCCGCGGCGCTCCGGCGCTTTGAAAACGACAGGCGCCTCCGCTGTTGCCCCCTCCTATCACGAGGGAGAGTTTCTCCCTCGAGCTCCCTCTGCGGCGGCTCGTTTACATCGTCCACAGACCCGCGCCGATCACCACCAGGCTGAGGATGATCAGCACGGGGGCCGCGCTCATCGATCCGCCGCCCAGCAGGATAAAGCCGCTCATTAGCCCCGCAACGCCGGCGCTCAGTATGTACTTACCCAGCGGCTGGCCGGCAACCAGGACCACCTTGTCCTTCTTGACGGCCTCTTCCCTCTTTTCTTCCTCCATTGTCACTTCCCTTCCTTCTCTTCCTTGCAGATGACTTTCATTCCATCCATGTAAGCCCAGAGAATTTCCGGAACGTTTATGCTGCCGTCCTTTTGCTGGCAGTTCTCGAGGATCGCCGCCCAAGTCCTGCCCACGGCGAGCCCCGACGCGTTCAGCGTGTGCACGAAACCCGTCTTCTTTCCGTCACGGCACCTTATCCCCGCCCGCCGCGCTTGGAAATCAGTGCAATTGCTTATTGAGGCGATCTCCACGTAACTATCCTGCCCCGGCATCCAGACCTCCAGGTCATAACTCTTGCTTGAGGCGAAGCTGATGTCGCCGCTGCACTTAAGCACCACCTGGTAATGCAATCCCAGGGCTTTGAGCACGCTCTCGGAGTGGACCAGCATTTCCTCCAGGACCTGGTAAGAATCCTCTGCCTTTGTCAGCTGGAACAGTTCCACCTTGTCGAATTGGTGCTGCCTTATCACGCCGCGCGTGTCTTTGCCATAGCTGCCGGCTTCCCGCCTGAAACTGGGCGTGTAGGCCGCGTACCTGATCGGCAGCTCCGCTCCTTCCAGTGTTTCCCCGCCGCGCAGGTTCATCAATTGCACCTCCGCCGTCGGTATCAGGAAGATGTCTTTCGCCATGTCGTTCTCGTCCTCGCGGAAGCGATACATGTCGTCTTCCAGCTTTGGCAACTGGGCACAATTATAGAGCGTCTCCCTTGTCGCCAGGCAGGGCGGGTATACCTCGCTGTATCCGTTCTCCTTGGTGGCCTTATCAAGCATGAAGCTGATCAGGGCGCGTTCCAGCCTTGCGCCGTTGCCGTATAGCACGTTGAAGCGCGAGCCGGCGAGTTTCGCCGCTCGCTTGAAGTCGACGATGCCAAGCGCCTCGCCGATATCCCAATGCGCGCGTGGTTTGAAACCGAGCTCAGGTTTCTCCCCCACCAGCCGCACCATCTTGTTATCTTTCTCGTTCGCGCCCACGGGCGTGCTCTCGTGCGGTATGTTCGGCACCCAGCTCGCAAGTTCCAGGTATTCATTTTCTGTTTCACGCGCACGGGCCGAGAGTTCCTTCTCCTTGCCATCCTGCTCCTTTACTTCCGCCATCACTTTCGCCGCGTCCTTGCCTTCTTTCTTGAGTTTGCCCACCTCTGCCGAAAGCTCGTTGCGCCTGCGCTTCATCTCTTCCAGCTCATGTTTCAGGCGCAACGTCTCCGCATCGAGCCCGTATAACTTATCCAGGTCGACTTCCATGCCCTTGGCGGCGCAAGCCCGCTCGACGGCCTCCCGGTTGTCCCTCAGGAACTTTCTTTCCAGCATTGCAGCGTGCCTCTTCCTTTCTTCTTCTCTCAATCCCACAGAATAGTATCAAATCCCGCGTGTCTTGTCAAATCACAGCAACTCCAGCATTCCCGCCGCCAAGCGAACTGCTCCCGCTTTATCCAAGGGCCGGTTACCACTGCCGCACTTTGGCGATTGCACGCACCCGGGACACCCCTGCTCACAAGCGCATTCGCTTATCAGTTCCGTTGCCCGCTCTAACACCAACTCGAAGCGCGCAAAACTCTCCCGCGCCAGGCCGATGCCGCCGGCGTAGCCATCGTATATATGGATCACCCCGCCGTCCGCATCCTCGCTGTTAGGCCGGGAAACACCGCCCAGGTCCCAGCGGTCACAAAGGATAAGCGTCGGTATCACCGCGATAAGCGCGTGTTCCAAGGCGTGTATGCTGCCGTTGTAGTCACAGCGGCGTGAGACCTGCTGCTTAAGCCCGGCGGGGATCAACAGCCAGAGCGCCTCCGTTTCGAAAATATGGGGCGGCATGTCCAGTTGGTAAAGAGCGATAAGCCCCCGGTCAGATGTGCGTCGTTTCTCGTAACTCACCGTCTGCTCCGTCACCTCTACCCGGCCAAAGCCCGCAACCAGCCGCCCCCATTGCTTCCGCCCCCGCTCCTCCAGTAGTTTCACCTCTTCCGATGTGTTTACCTGTGTGTAGTAATCCACCTCTCGCCGCAGCACCTGCACATTGCGACCAATGCGGTCAAACTTTTCCACCAGATAATCGCCGCCTCGGTGCAGGTATATCGCGCCCTCGTGGCACTCGCGCAACGCCCGGCTTTCCTCTACGCTGCCGATTATCTCCCCCGTCTCCCCGTTGACCACCGGGTATTCTTCTCCGCTTCCCCGCAGGTTCACATGGCGATGCGGGTTCCTTTCCCTGCTGCGCAGTATTCCGTCCTTCCCCTTCCTCAAGCGGCCCTGCTCCAGCAAAAACCCAACCAGCTCCGGCGCCAGCCCGAGAAGCTCGTCTTCGGGGTCATCATACAGCTCGGCCTCACTCGCGGCGCAGAGCATATGCTCCTTGAGAATATCCGGGTTTGCCGGATTGAAGACGACGCGCTCATAATCCTGCGCAAAGAACTCCTCGGCATGGCTGAACCAATAGTAGTCCAGGGCGTCTTCCGCAGCAACCATCACGACCACAGCCGGCTTGCCCCGGCGGCCGACGCGACCTACCCTCTGCCATGTACTTATTATCGTCCCCGGAAATCCCAAGAGGATGCAGACATCAAGCCCCCCTACATCTATCCCTGACTCCAGCGCCGAGGTGCTGATTATCCCCCGCAGCCTATTGTGAAACAAGTCCTGCTCTATCTCGCGCCGCTCCTCCGGCATATAGCCGGCGCGGTAGGTCCGCACCAAATCGCGCCACGGCGCCTTGCTTTCGCCGATCCATTTACCTAGAAGCTCCGTGGCTCGCCGCGACTTGGTGAACAGGATCGTGCGCAACCCCTCTTTCATCGCCATCGAGAAGACTCTCAAGGCATCTGTGTAGGGGCTGCCCTTGGGGTTCCACAAGACAAAATCGACCTCCCCTCGCGGCGCGCCGTTCTTATCAATCACCGTTACCGGCCTGCCGACAAGGTCGCTGAAGAACTTCCCGGGTGAGCCGATCGTCGCCGACGAAAGAACGAAGGCCGGTTTGCTGCCGTGTATCCTCAGCACTCTCTGCAACCGCCTGATCAGCGGTGCAAAGTGCGACCCGAAGGCCCCGCGATACGCCTGTGCCTCGTCGATCACTACGTGCCGCAGTCCCGACCAGAACCTTGCCCACGCACCGTGACCGGGTAACATCGCGAGATGGAGCATATCGGGGTTCGTGAGGATGACGCGTGGGTTTCGCCGCTTCAGCTTCGCCCGCTTCTCAGGCGCCGTATCGCCATCGTATATAGCGGCGTGGAAATCAAAGCCACTCAGCCTTCCCAGTTTTTCCAAGAAGCCGAGCTGGTCCCGCGCCAGCGCCTTTAAGGGAAAGAGATACAGCGCCCCGGCGCCATCTTCGCCGGCGGCAGTGTTGTCTGGATCCGTCAAGGGGAGCGTATAGACAAGCGTCTTGCCGCTTGCCGTTGGCGTGACGACGCCGATATCTTTGCCCTGCCGCAACAGTTTTATCGCCTCCAGCTGGTGCTGATAAAGCCGCTCTATACCAAGTTTACCCAGCGCAGCTCTTAGCCGCAGTGGCAACCAGCGCGGGAAGCGTCCGTGCACAGCCCGGCGGCCTCGGAATCGTTTAAAGCTAGCGCTCTCCGCCTTCTCGCCGGCTTCCTGGCGTAAAGCGCGCAAAAAACCCTTGATCCCCATCTCACCTTAGAGTTACGCTCTTCGCGCTTATTATGATAATAATCCCCCGCCTGCCGCCCGCGGTATTCTTGTGCCGATAAGCGCGTCCGCTAAAGCGGACGCTATATATAGCGCTTCATCCCCGAGCTCACGCTCGGCGTATTCGCGCCCGCGGAATAAACTATATGACAAGACGCCTGTGCTCCGGGCTTTTTTAAAGGCGGGACGTTATCAGATGATCCTTAAATCCGAATCGGCATGATCACGTAAAGGAAGCTCTTATCCCCCGGGTCCTGCATCACGCCCGGGCTGCTGGTGTCGACGAGCTCGAAACTCACTTCCTTGCCCTCCATCACCCTGAGTGCCTCGACGACATACCTGGCGTTGTAAGCGACGACCATGTCTTCGCCGTTGTAATCTATCTTAACCTCGTCCTTTGCCTCCCCTACCTCCGGAGTACTTGAACTTATCAGCAGGCTTCCCCTCTTTAATACCTCAAAGCGCGTCGTTCGTGACTTATCGGCGGCCATTAATTCGACGCGTTTTGTTGCCGACCAGAGCTCGTCGCGCGCGCAGGTGAAAGTACTCTTCTTTCCGCTCGGGATCACGCTCTGGTACTGTGGGAACTGGCCT
>CBDVCL010000213.1:0-4890 GCA_965372475.1 uncultured bacterium
CGCGTTAAATCCCTGGTTGACATGATCGAGGCGCAAATGGTGCCTACCACCATTTCGGTGATAGATTACTATGACTACGGCTTGGAGCTGCTCAAGGCAAAGGACTATGCGAACGCCGTGAAATATCTGGAATACTATACCAGCGTCAACCAGGAGAACCCACAGGCCTATTACCACCTCGGCGTTTGCTACCACGCCCTGCGATTACCGCAGAAAGCAGGCCTCAATTTCGGCCTCGCCCTGGACATAAAATCGAACCATAAAGAGACACTTGATTTCCTCAAATTGAAAGGCGTATATATGGGGATGCTTGCGGAACGCTTTGAGGTAAAGGAAGCCGACATGCCTCAACGCAGGCCTCTTCTCGCCGCTGTGCTCTCGCTAGCGCCGGGAGGGGGCCAGATCTATAACCGCAACAAATTGCGTGCCATTCTTTACTTCGGTTCAACCGTGAGCCTTATAGGCGTTGGCAGTTACCTTGACCGGGATGACCGCAATGAAAAGGCCGCGCAAGCCTTGAAGACCGCGGGGATCACCGTCTTGGCCGTAAATATTGTAGATGCAGCGGTAACCGCGACACTTTTCAATCGCAAGGCGCGTATAGACTACTACAGAAGGAAGGACAGTGCCGCGTTACAACTAAGCGTGAGGTGGTAGCGAGAAAAACATACCGCGCATAGGAGGCAAAGAGAAGCCGATAAAGAAAAATAAACGTCAGCCACCGTTTTTGTCAGACGGCGGTAGTAGAATAAGACCAGTTGAGGAATGGTTCCATACTAGAGTGTTTTGCACAAGTATGGAGCTCAACTGGTCTTCTTCATTTCTTGTGAGAAAATAGGGTCTGATAATGCTCAGTTTAGAATACATAGCGGGATTCATTGATGGCGAGGGGTGTATCACGCTGACCAAGCGATACAAGATACGGAAGAATGGAGCAAGGCACGTCGAGTATCAGCCAGTGCTAGTAGTGAGCAATACTCATCGAGGGATTTTAGAAGGAATCAAGAAGCGACTAAGCGGAAAGATCGTTGTCCGCAAAGCTAAGGAAAGGCATAAGGCCTCTTATCATCTGCGCCTTGGCAACAAACAATGCTATGAAGCAATGGAAATGCTTAGGGAGCATCTTATCCTGAAAAAGAGGCAAGCTATCCTGATTCTCGAATTCAGAAGCAAGATGAGGTCCCTAGGATATGGCGACGTACAGAAGAAAGAAACTATCGTAATGCTTGATAATATGATGTTCGAATTCAGGAAGCTCAATAAGCGTGGTGTTGAGACGTGAAGAGGATGAGAATCAATAGAGCTTCTGACGTGGAATGAACCTAAATCCTTATGTCTTATAATACCGATTATAAGACATGGCGCTGAATATCAATTGCTCGCATATTCAGCGACATGTCTTGCGGCTCTCTTACACCCGTTGCATTCACCCGTCGCCGTGGGACATTCGGATTTCCTGAGTGCTACCCGAGCACCCGGCCCCGAGCCCGGAGCAACGGCCGTTTAATAATGCACTTCCAGCCCGAAACTGCCGCAAAAGCCGCCAAAGCTTATCTGCGCGTAATTTATGCCGGGAACCGTGTTTATGACGTACTCGCTTACGATGTCTACGTATTCTCCGTGAGTAGTGCTTATTGTTGCCAAGGCTATCGTTGCGCCCGTTGACAGGTAGCCGGTCACCTTGGTTACCTTGGCATAGCGGTAGCCCGGAGCGGCGAACAGCGAGAAATTAGGCGTGAAGTAACGTTCTATGCGCATGTCAAGCGCGAAGCAGAGGCGTCTTCCTGCAAGCTCGCCGCCAACGTAGTACAAGTATAGGTCATCCGCGCAGTTGAACTGTATCATGCTCTCCAGCATGCCCAGCTTGGCTTCCAGGCCGAGATCGATGCTTTTCTTGTGTACGAGGTAGCAAAAGCCGGCCGTTATTATATAGGCCGAAGTGCTAACGGTCTCAAAGAACCTGTAATCCCCCAGCGAGCCCTCTACACGAAGGTCATGTCCGAATATGTATTCGAACGACGACAGTAGGCGAAAATCATTGCCGGCCCGCATGCCGCCAGTAATGGCGATACACTTGGCCCAGCCGCCGCACTCGGCGTAAACGTCATCGTAACCGATGGCCTTTACCCAGATGGGCATGTTGCGCACGGCCGATTTTAGGGCGTCCTCTTCAAGGTATATAATAGATGTTTCCACCCCCCAGCTACGTCTCGTGCGTGTCTTGATGTTCTTGGCGGAGCGTCTGCGGCGCCGTTTGAGCGGCGGCGTCCTATATTCCGGAGCCGCTTGCCCCGGCGTCACTATCTCTATACCCACTTCCCTGCTTGGCGCCACGTCTTTCTTCGCCTCGCTTACGCCAACGGCCGCTTCCCCGGCCGTAAGCCCGAGCTTCGCCTTCGATCTATTAATGAACTTATTGATCTTTTCGTTATGAGGATTTATTACCTGGGCGCGCTCGTAGTTGGACAGCGACCTTTCGTAATCACCCTTAAGGTAATAGCAATAGCCCTTGGTTGCGAAAGCCTGCCACCTCTCGGGATCGTACATCAGAGCGGCATCCAGGTACTTGAGCGCGCCATCGTAGTCCTTCACCGGTATCAGGTCCTTGACGGCGTAGTCCACCAGCTCCGCCGCACGCCTACTGTCCTTCTCGCTTACCGCGGCCACTCCCAGCGCACAGCACAAGATAAAGCCAACCACCAGAGGTATCATTATCGAGATATGCAATCTGCTTGGCACGCCGTAGCCCTTCGCCCTGAGCGAACGAGGCGAAGGGCTCAGGGCCGAAAGCTTCCTCTGGGGCGAAGGCGGCTGTAATATGTGGAGCATCTTATCCTCTATGTTGAATGCAGCGGCGCGAACAACTTCTCGTATTCCCGAAGGGCGTAACGGTCAGTCATGCCGGCGATGTAATCGCAGGCGGCGCGATGACGGTTAGCGCCGCGGGCCAGTGTCGCGAACCTGGGAGGCATGATCTCCGGGTGCTTGAGATAGAGATGGAACATCTGCTTGATGAAGCGGTCATGTTTCTCGGCAATGCGCTGGACGCGGTAATGCTTGTAGAAGTTCTCATAGAGAAAGAGGCGCAGTTCCTTCATCTTGCCTTTAAGCCCCCGGCTTAAGGCGATCAGCGTCTTGCCACGCTTGCGTATCGCCGGCGCTTGCAGGCGCTTGACCTTCTCAATGCGGCGCAGGGCGTTATCCACCAGGTCAATAACCTGGCGGTTGATGATCAGCCTGATTATATGGCTGCGCCTGAACTTGGCAGCCAGGTGCCGCTTGAATCGGCGCGACTGCTCGAGTGATTCCTGCCATATACTCAGCCGGGAAAGCTGGCTGAACGAGAGGAGCCCCGATTCCAGGCCGTCGTCAAGGTCGTGGCTGTTATAAGCGATCTCATCGGCTAGGTTAACGACGTGTGCTTCGAGGGAGCTGGCATTGCCCCTTCTTTTGCCGCCTTCATCCCAGGGGGTGAAGTGCTTCATCATGCCCTGGCGCACCTCGCGCGTAAGGTTAAGCCCCGCAAACGCGGCGTAACGTTCCTCAAGCGTCTCGACGATGCGCAGGCTCTGCCTGTTGTGCTCAAAGCCGCCGCGGGAACGCATCAAGCGGTTAAGGCTTTTCTCGCCGCTGTGGCCGAAAGGGGTGTGGCCGAGGTCGTGGGCGAGGGCGATAGCCTCAGTAAGGTCCTCGTTGAGCTGAAGCAGCCTGGAAATGGAGCGTGCGAGCTGGGCGACCTCCAGGGTGTGGGTGAGGCGGGTACGGTAATGGTCCCCCTCGTGGTTGACGAAGACCTGTGTCTTGTATTCAAGGCGGCGGAAGGATTGACAGTGGATTACCCGGTCCCGGTCGTGCTGAAAGGGGCTGCGCAGGGCGTCCTCTTCCTCGGCGTGCTCGCGCCCGCGGGAATCCGAGGCGTGGACCGCGTAATCTGCCAGGATAAAGGATTCCCTTTCTTTCCAGTCCATCGCTCTTGCTTGTTAAGCGCCGATGTTGGTAAACCCATGTGTTCGCGGAAGACGCGGAAATGAAGCGCCGGAAGATGAGCTCTCGCGGAGATCGCGGAAGACTTCAGCGCGAAAACTGTAACCAGATGCTCGCCCTGTTTCCGCGTAATCCGCGATGCTTCCGGGTTTTCCGCGGCGCTACTTCCCCTCTAAACGCGGAATGCGGTAGATGACCCAATGCCTTCCCTTGGGGTCGCGGTGCAGGCGCGCCTTGGTAGGGTGTTCCTTGCCGGTCTTGCGGTCGAATTCGAAATAGGTCACTTCGGCCACTTCGTCCCACTCATTCACCTCGCCGATGCGGACGTCCACGTCCAACAGCAGCTTGCGTATTATCCCGTCCTGGGTGAGGTTACCCAGCATGATCGTTATCAACCTGTTCAATTCATCGTATTTCTTGCGTTCTGAGAGCGTGCCGTATTTCGCGCCCTGCATCTGCAGGATGAGCGATTCCCAATCTACGAGCTCAACAATGGTCTCTTCGTCACCCTCGGTTACTGCTCGGTAGAACCGTTTCACCGTATCGCCCGCGCTCAGCCGCTTGAGTGGACGCTCCTTGAGCACGACGACAGCGACAGCCAGGGCCAGGATACAGACCGAGATAATCAGGGCCATCACCATAATCAATCTCCTAAACTTGTTCTCCAGCTTGGCACCGCCCAGCCTATCTGCGCACATTTTATCCTCCCGTTTGTTTTTGGTTATCCCGCCTTTATTATACCATGTTTATTCAAAGTCAAAACTGAAATGGACCCTGCCTTTCTGCTCTACGGCGGGCGCTCCTGCCGGCAATTCCTCGAAGGCCCACTCTTTGACCGCTTCCAGCACCAGGTGGTCCAGCTCCTTGAACCCGGAAGTCCTCAGCACCGACACCTCGGATTTTACC
>CBDVCL010000214.1:0-4870 GCA_965372475.1 uncultured bacterium
CACCGTAACCGCTGGAAGGAACCCTATCCACCGCGCCAGGCGGCTGATTTCAGGAAGCTCGCGGCCGAAGCGAAGAAAAACGGCCTGCTCTTCTCCTTCGCCATCAGCCCCGGCCTTTCTATCCGCTACAGCTCGGACGACGATGTGAAGCTGCTGCTGGAGAAGATGGTCAAGGTGCGCGAGCTGGGCGCCACGGCCTTCTCGCTCTTCCTCGACGATATCTCGCCCAACCTGGCCCATGAAGAGGACAAGGCGCGCTTCAAGGACCTGGCCACCGCCCACGCCTACCTCACCAACTGCCTCTACCGCGAGCTGAAGAAGAAGGGGATGGGGGCGCACTTCACGATGTGCCCCACCTTCTACTGCGGCGACCCCGATACGCCCTACCTGAAGCGCCTCGGCGCGCGGCTTGATCGCGCTATCCAGGTCTTCTGGACAGGGCCCGAGGTATGCTCGCATCACCTCAGCACCGAGCAGACCAGGGCGGTGAGCCGTTCCCTGCGCCGCAAGGTGCTCTACTGGGACAACTACCCCGTGAATGATTCGGTGATGTGCTTCGAACCGCATCTCGGCCCTTACGCCAACCGCGACAGGGAGATGCACCGCTACTGCAGCGGCGTCATCTCCAACCCCAGCCTGCAAGCGGAGGCGGCGAAGATACCCCTCTACACCATCGGCGAATACCTGCGCGACCCCTACAGCTACGACGCGGCATCCTCGTGGGACAAAGCGCTGAAACTCGTCGCGGGGCCAGGTTCCTACCGCGCCTTCCGCCGTTTCGCCGACCATTGCTGGAAGTCCTGCCTCTACAAGGAGGAAGCGTCCAACTTCAAACGCGAGTTAAAGGAACGGGTCTACTTTCACGGCTTCGTCTTCGACAACGAAGCAGGCGCGCGGGTGGTGAAATACGTGGCGGAGTTGAAGCGCGATGGACGCTCCCTGCTCGCGCGGAGCAGCAATCCGAAGCTGGTAAGGGAATGCCGTCCCTGGATAAAGAAGTGGCTCTCCCTGCTTGAGCTTTTCGCCGAGTGCGTAAGGTTGCTCTGTGAGCGCCGCAACGGCAAGGAGAACAAGGCGCGCCAGCTGGAGAAACGCATCGAAAAGGGCCTGCTGAGAATGCACAAGGATTTCCATAGCGTCAGCGACTACGGGCTGGTCGAAGAGATCCAGCGGCTGAGGGTATATGCGGAAGTGGTAAAGAAGAGAACGATTCATTAACGGGTATTGAGTATTGAGTAGTGCGTATTGAGCCACCCAATACTTGCAACGCAAGATAGGATTGGCTCGTGTCGCTTCGCGATACCCAATACGCAATACTCAATACGGAGAACATGCGATGGAAATGACGATCAGTTTTCCCGGTGGCAAGAAAGTGGACGCCGAATACAAGGGACAGACGATAAAGACCGACCAGCCGCAAGCGTCAGGCGGTGAGGACACCGCCCCTGCCCCTTTCGACCTTTTCCTCGCCTCTATCGGCACCTGCGCCGGCATCTATGTGCTGTCTTTCTGCCAGGCGCGAAACATCCCCACTGAAGATATGAAACTGATCCAGCGAATGGAACGGGATGAGGAGAAGAAGCTGATAACGAAAATAGCCATAGAGATAGTCTTGCCCCCTGATTTTCCGGAGAAGTATAAGCAGGCGGTCGTCCGTTCCGCCGAGCAGTGCGCGGTGAAGCGGCATCTTGCTGACGCACCTGAATTCGAGATTACAGCTGCCGCCAAGTAGACAGTAGACAGAATACAGTAAACAGGAAAAACCCAAGTCCCTGACCTGCTGTCTACTGTTTGCTGTCTACTCCATCTCAGAAGATGAATATACAAGACTACTTCAGCGAAACAGGCCCCATCGCCAAAGCGAAGGATGGCTACGAGCACCGCCCTCAGCAGGCAGAGATGGCCGCGGCAGTGGAGAAAGACCTGAAGAAAGGCGGCGTGCTGATGGTGGAAGCGGGCACGGGCGTAGGCAAGAGCTTCGCCTACCTGGCCCCTTCCCTGCTCCACGCCCAGGGCGACACCAAACAGCGCGTCGTGATCTCGACGCGCACTATCAACCTGCAGGAGCAGTTGATGCGCTCCGACCTGCCTTTCCTCTGCGACGTGCTGCCCGGCAAGTTCAGGGTAGAGTTGGCGCAGGGGGGCGGCAATTACCTCTGCTTGAGAAGACTGCACCTCGCCGAGACAGCCCAGATGGGCCTTTTTGAAAGCAAGAAGGACGTGCGCGATTTCAAATACGTGCGCAAGTGGGCGGAGAAGACGCGAGCGGGATTGCGAAGTGAGATGACGCGGCGCGTGAGCAACGGCGCCTGGGGGGCGGCAAACCGCGAGTCGATCACCTGCCGACGTAACTGCGACCACGCCAAGGAGTGCTTCTTCCGCCGCGCGCGGCGCCGCCTTGAGAGCGCCGAGCTGATCGTGGTCAACCACGCCCTGCTGCTCTCCGACCTGCGCCTCAAGCAAAACGAGGCGCGCGTACTGCCCGATTTCAAGTCCCTGGTGATGGACGAGGCCCAGCACCTGGAGGATATCGCTTCTGACCACCTTGGCCTGGGGCTGAACCGCCCCATGATCGCTTACCTGCTCAACCTGCTCAGCTTCAGCGCGGCCGAGTTCAAGCGGGGCAAAGAATGGCAAAGACCCGGAGACGAGGCGGCGCGCGTGATGGACGGGCTCTTCGACAG
The DNA here is from genome assembly GCA_965372475.1 of uncultured bacterium. Taxonomy (GTDB): domain Bacteria; phylum Oederibacteriota; class JAUXIB01; order JAUXIB01; family JAUXIB01; genus CBDVCL01. Next base: position 2,685 of record CBDVCL010000214.1, read on the forward strand.
CCTGCGCGAGCGCTTCCGCTCGGGCGAGCGAGAGCGTGACGAGAAACTACTCGAGGGGGTGGATAATTCTATCAGCGAGCCATTGCGGGATATTGCCGGCCTCCTGGACAGGTACGCCAAGGACGCCACGAACGAGGAAGAAATGGAGGTGTTCTCCAAGCTGAGCGGCGAGTTCGCGGGGCGCGCCATCGACGCGGAGATCATCATCACGCGCAAGCTGCCTGATTATATCTACTGGGGCGCGATAAGCGGCGAGGGCAAGCGGGAGACCCTGTCGATCATGGCCACGCCCGCCGAGGTGGGCGAAAAACTGAAGGAGGTGCTCTTCACACCGATAAAGGCGGTGACCCTGACCAGCGCTACGCTCACCGTGGGCGGCACCTATAATTACCTCAAGAGCCGCCTCGGCATAGCACAGGCTGGCGAGCTGCTGCTCGGCTCCCCCTTCGATTTCGAGCGCCAGGTGACGCTGAGACTGCGCCCCGACCTGCCTGACCCACGGCGGCAGGAAAGCGCCTTTCTCGAGCGCGCCGCGCAGGTGATAGAAGGGCTCCTGGAAAAAAGCGAGGGCGGCGCCTTCCTGCTCTTCACATCGTATGATTCAATGCGCCGCGTCTACGACAAGCTGGCGGACAAGCTGGGCGACGACGTCTACGTGCAGGGGGACGACCTGGAACGGACGGAGATGCTGGAGCGCTTCCGTAAAACGGCAGGCGTGCTCTTCGGCACCACCAGCTTCTGGGAGGGAGTGGACGTGCCGGGGAAGGCGCTTTCCCTGGTGGTGATAGTCAAGCTGCCCTTCGCCCCTCCCGTCTCCCCCGTGCCCAAGGAAAGGATGCGCCGCATCGACGCCAAAGGCGGCAACAGCTTCATGGATTACAGCTTGCCCCAGGCGGTGATACGCCTGCGACAGGGATTCGGCCGCCTGATACGCACGCGCGAGGACTACGGCACGGTGGCGATACTCGACCCGCGCATACTCACGAAGCGGTATGGCCAGGTTTTTCGCGACTCGTTGCCGAAGTGCGACGTAATCATTGATGGGCAAGACTAACCCATGCCGTGCCTCGTGCAGCGCATTTCGTATCTCGTGGTAGAACGAAATGCGACATGCGACGCACGATGCACAAAACCCCGGAGACGATAATGACCAAACGCATGATCCTGATAGGCACGGGCGGATTCGGCGCCGCCTGGTGTGAAAGCTTTCTCCCCCCCAACATCAAGGACAAGACGGTGCAGGTGGTCGCCGCGGTCGACCCGAACGGGGCGGCGCTCGCCAACGCGCAGAAGCGCCTCCACCTCAAGGCCGAGCAGTGCTTCAGCGACGCACGAGAAGCGCTGCGGCAGACACAAGCTGACTTCGTCGCTATCGTCACCCCACCGCATACGCGTGAGAAGCTCGTGGAGCTGGCGCTGGCGCACGGCCTGGATATCCTCAGCGAGAAGCCCATCTCCGAGGACCTGAGAACGGCGGCACGCATCGCGCACAAGGTAAGAAAAGCAAAGCGCAAGATGGCCGTGACGATGAGTCATCGTTTCGCCCAGGACAAGCTCTCCCTGAAACGAGAACTGGCTTCCCCCAGGCACGGCAGGCTGGACTACATCGTCTGCCGCCTTACCTGCCCCTGGCGGGGTTGGAGCGGCAGCGGCTGGCGCGACAGGATGGTCGATTTCGTGCTACAGGACTGCGCCGTGCACCACCTGGACATTCTCGCCGACATGGCGGGAGCGCCGTGCGAAGAGCTCTACGCCGAGAGCTGGACCAAACCCTGGAGCGGCTTCAAGAGCAACACCCAATGCCTGGTGACGATGCGCGCGAAGAACGGCGTGCGCGTGCTTTGTGAGTTCGGCCTTTCTAACGCCGTGAGCGTAGGCGGCTGGGGCCAAGAGTACTTCCGCGCCGAGTGCGAACACAGTACATTGGTTCTGAACCACCGACGCCTCGAGTGCTTCAGGCGCTCGGCGCGCGGCGCTGAAAACGTGCGCGAGGGCACGGGCAAGGAGATCAAACTCCTTAAGGGCAGGAAGTGGAGTAACGCCCTGTTGATAGAACAATTCGTCAAGTGGATCAGCGGCGGGCCGAAGATGCCCACCAACGTCGAAGCTAACCTGCAGTCGATGGCGCTGGTCGAGGCGGCTCTATTGAGCAATAGGAAGAAACGCGCGGTGAAGGTGCAGGAACT
>CBDVCL010000215.1:0-4860 GCA_965372475.1 uncultured bacterium
CCGAAAGGCAGAAACGGGGGCAGACGCGGGGGGACGACGGCTGTACGGCGTGCCATCGCCCTCATTATGGCGAGCAAAGGCATCTCTTACCGCAGAAGATCACGCGTTTCAGCCAGGATTGCCATGAATTGCACGGCAAGCACTCACACCCCCTAGGGGACGAAGCGCCCGACCCGCGCACCGGTGAGGCGATGACCTGCGCCAGTTGTCATGCCGCGCATACGGCGAACGAGAAGCACCTGTTATACTTCAACAAGGACAAGGAACTCTGCGTGCAGTGCCACTAGTCATGCCGCATGTAGTGTAGTTGCTCGTTGCTGGTTGCTCGTCGCTCGCGCAGGCAACGAGAAGAACACCAAACGGGAGGTAGGGAATGAACATCTCGACACGTGCCAGGTATGGGTTGCGCACGATGGTGGATATCGCCATTAACCAGGACAGGCGGCCGGTGATACTCAAGGGCATCGCCGAGCGCCAGGAGGTATCGGAGAAGTACCTCGAGCATATCGTGACCCTGCTCAAGGTGGCGGGACATCTGAGGAGCCAGCGCGGCGCCAAGGGCGGCTATTGCCTTATCAAGGAGCCGGAGCAGATCACCTTGGGTGAGTTGTTCCGGGTGTTGGAGGGAGACGTGATCGCCCTGCCTTGCCTTGATGATGACCAGGCCTGTAAGCGCCAGACGAAATGCCCGACCATAGATGTCTGGCGTGACTTGCGGCGCGTGGTGATGGCGTCCCTGGACGATATGACCGTCGCTGACCTGGTCAAGGCGAAGATGCGGAAGGCGAAAGAACAGGGCCGGAAATGACGCTGACGCGGCCGCGCAGGAAGAAGCCAAAGGTGATCGTGGCTATGAGCGGCGGCGTAGATTCTTCAGTCGCCGCTTCGTTGCTCTTGGAGCAAGGATATCACGTCATCGGTTTGACGATGGACCACTTGCCGACCGGGCAGGGGAAGGAGGTGGTGGTATCCGCGCGCCGTGTCGCGAAGAGACTGGGTATCAAGCATTATATCCTTGATGTCCGCCGCGAGTTCCGGGAGACGGTGATCGAGCATTTTCTGCGCGAATACAGCCGCGGACGCACTCCCAACCCCTGCCTGATCTGCAATCAGCATATCAAGTTCGGCCTGTTGATGAAAGAGGTGCGCAAACTGGGCGCACGCTACCTGGCCACGGGGCACTATGCCCGTATCAACAGGGGCCGGGACGGTAACTACCGCCTGCGCCGGGGAAAGGACCCCAAGAAAGAGCAAAGCTACTTTCTATATATGCTAGGCCAACCTAAATTAGCGAGAGTGCTGTTCCCGCTGGGAGGCCACACCAAGGAGGAAGTGAAGGAGATGGCCTGCCGTCGGCGGCTCCCCGTTCTGCGCTCAGAGAGCCAGGACATTTGTTTTGTTTCCGGGGGAAGCTATATTGACTTCATTAGACGTGTGGTGAAGTCGGGTTGTCGCTCCGAGCTCCGAACTCCGAGTTCCGAGCTCCGAGCGAAAGCCCTGATGCAGGCCTTGACGCCAGGTGATATAATAAACACCTCCGGCGTCAGACTCGGAACTCACCGTGGCCTGGCGAACTATACCATAGGGCAGCGCGGTGGTCTGGGTATCGGCACTAGGAAGTACTACGTGCGCGGTTTGAAGACGTGCAATAACAAGCTGGTGGTGGGTGACGATCCATATCATCGCTGTTTCTTCGCGGAGAAGGTCGGTTTTGTGTCAGGAGCGAAAGGCGCCGCGTTGCGCGTGATGGCAAGCGTAAGGTACGGCAACAAGCCGCGGCCGGCACGGCTGAGCCGTGAAAGCGGCGGGCGCTGGCGGGTGACCTTTGATAAAGCCCAGCGGGCGATAACGCCCGGGCAGGCGGTGGTGTTCTACCGGGGGGATGAGGTGTTGGGCGGGGGTATTATTGTGAGAGCTCTGGATTAGTAATCGGGGGGGTTCGGTATTGAGTATTGGGTATCGCGCAGCGACACGAACCATTCCTGTCCTGCGTCGTAAGTATCGCGAAGCGACACGGGCTCATCCTGTCTTGCGATACTAGTATTGAGTATTTAGCGGCGACCCAATACTATAAGCGTACGATAGGCAAGGCCCGTGTCGCTTCGCGATACTCATCACTCCGCTAGCATCTTTAATATCGGTTAGTCCCCGGAGGGGGCACTACCCAATACTGACCGGGATGAAGAAACTTTTCGAAACATTAGCGTCTGTCAAGCTGGCAATAACCTTGTTGGTTGTGCTATTGCTTTCGTCCGCGCTGGGCAGTTTGATCATCCAGGGCGGCCACCCGGCCGGGCTACAGGAGAAATATGGTTGGTTTGCCTTTCACCTGCTAAAGTTTACGGGAGCCTTTGACCTTTATCATTCCTTCTGGTTCCTTGGTCTCCTTGCCCTGCTCTGGCTCAACCTGCTGTTCTGCAGTTTGAAGCGCCTTGGCCCGCTCCTTCGCTCGATGAGAAAGGAACGCCGGCGCAAGAAGGCGTCGCACCTGGAGGCTTATGGCAACCGTCTTGCTGTCAAGGCCAGCACCTGGGCGGGTGAGCCGATGGAGTGCGCCCGCGCATCGCTCGCGGCGCGCGGGTATCGTCTCTTTTACGAGGGCAAGACACTCTACGGACGGCGCGGCCTCATCGGCAGGTATGGCGCCTACGTAACGCATCTTGGTCTGCTGGTCGTGATGGCCGGAGCGATGATTGGCGGCATTGCGGGGTTCCGTGGGTACTTGAGGCTGGATGAGGGACAAAGCAGGGACTGGTGCTCGGTTGGGGGCGAGGAGGAGAAGGTCAATCTAGGGTTTGAGATACGGCTGAATAAGTTTGATGTAGAGTTCTACGATGACGGCCGGCCAAAGGAGTTCCGGAGCAATCTCAGCATCATCAGGGACGGTAAAGAACTGGTGCGCAAAGTAATCGAGGTAAATGATCCCCTGACTTTCGAGGGGATCACTTTCTATCAGACTGATTACGGGCGCGGACGTGGTTACCTGGCGACACTGCCGGGCAGGATGGGAGCGCGGAGCGCGGGGGGGAAGCTGGGCAAGGGAAGCGTAGAAATTGCCGGTTACTATCCTGATTTTGTGCGCGACAAGGAGAAAGGATACACTCGCTCTAAACTGCCAAATAACCCTGCAGTGAAGGTGCATTACCACGGCCCCGAGGGGCGTGCGGGAACGGCCTGGGCCTTTTATAAGTTTCCGGATTTCAGTCACGATACATCGGCGCCATACATCTTCCAGTTGGTGGAGGGCAAGCAAGCGGGAACGTACGAGCTCAAGGTATACGGGCAGCAACAAGGCTACTATTCAGGTTTGCAGGTGGTGCGCGATCCCAGTGTGCCGGCGGTCTATACGGGGTGCGTGATTCTTGTCCTGGGGTTATTCCTGTCGTTCTATGTTCCTTTCCGGCGTGTTTGGGTAGTGGCGGAAGGTGGCAAGATGCATCTGGCCGCGGCAACAAGTGAGCGTAGGTCGATGGAAGGGGAATTGAGGAGTATTGCGAGGGAAGTGAGGGGTCGAGGGTGAAGTAACCACAGAGGCACAGAGTCCACAGAGGATTCACAGAGGCCGTTTTTTGCTAGTTGAAGAAGATTGTGAAGAAGGAGTTCCTCTGTGTTCTCCGTGGCTTGGTGGTGAGAAACAAGGATAGCGAAGCGTATTCGGGGCTAGGTATCGTTATTGCTCGTCGCTCGTCACGAGCAACTAGCGACTAGCAACGAGCAACGGCCCTGTTAGTGAGGAGAGGATGATGATCTGGGAAATGCTGTTCGTGATATCGTTCTGGCTGTTTGTGTTGGCCACGGTGATATACATGCTTTACGCCGCGCGGCTGATACGCGAAAAGGTGTTGGCTGGATTTATCGCCGCGGCGCTGGGATGCCTGCTTGAGCTGGTCGGGGTCCTTATCCGCTGGCATCAGGGAGGATATGTCCCTCTCTCCAACACTTACGAGGCATTGGTCTTCTTTTCCTGGTGTATCGTGGTCATCTATCTGGTGGTGGAGAGGATTTACAAGGTGCGGACAGTAGGTGCCTACGTTATGCCGTTGGCCGTGCTTTCCCTGGGCGTTTCGTCCCTGTTCCCCGTACACTCCAAGAGCACTATGCCCCTCGTGCCAGCTCTGCAGAGTTTTTGGCTGCCCTTTCACGTCGTCACCTGTTTCATCGGCTACGGCGCTTTTGCCGTCTCTTTCGGCGTTTCGGTGATGTATCTTTTGAAATTGCGCGGCCTGAAAGAGAAGGAGGAGGAGAAACTCGCCACCCTGGGAGAGATAAATTACCGCATGATCACGTTCGGCGTATTGCTGCTGGCGCTGGGCATAATGAGCGGGGCGGTTTGGGCCAACGTGGCCTGGGGGCGTTACTGGGGCTGGGATCCCAAGGAGACCTGGTCGCTCATCTCCTGGCTCTATTACCTGCTGGTCCTGCATCTGCGATTCGCCTACGGGGTTTCCGGCCGTCGCTTCGCGCTCTTGTCGTTGCTCGGGCTGGTCTTGGTGGTCTTTACGTTTTTTGGTGTGAATTACTTGCTGTCGGGATTGCACGCGTACACGTAATCGTAATGGGGGAGCACGCGGAGGTGCTCCCCTACGTTGACGTAGGGGCGGACCTCAGCGTCCGCCCGTGGGCGCCCGCAGTGGGGTTCCCCTACGATGACTGAATGCCGTAGGGGAGGCCCGCCCGCGGGTCGCGCAGCTACAGGGCGGCAGGGGGAGAAGACGCGATGACGAACTTATTGCTGGCTGTCGGGACGGGGCTGTGCTGGTGCTCGCTGGGCATTGCTATCGTTGCGGTATTCAAGGCGAGGCCATCCCCGGCCCTGCGCGGCGGCGCGACCATCATTGTGAACGCTCCGGCGGTGTCGGG
>CBDVCL010000216.1:0-4856 GCA_965372475.1 uncultured bacterium
CCAAGGCCGCGGCTGGCGCCAAGGCGGCGGCCGCGGAGGAGAACGGCAAGGAAGCCGCGGCCGGGAAAGACGGCGGCGCCGTGGAGAAGCGCGGCAAGAAGAAGCCTGCCGCGGCCGCGGGGACGGAAAAGGGGAAAACAAGACGGGAGAACACCTGATGACGATAAGCGCAGAGCAGGTCAAACAGTTGCGCGAAAAGACGGCAGCCGGCATGATGGACTGCAAGAAGGCTCTTGCGGAAGCCGGGGGGGACGTGGAGAAGGCGGTGAAGATACTCCGCACAAAGGGGATGGCCCGGGCCAAAGAGAAGAGCGGCCGCCAGGCCAGCGAGGGCGTCGTTGGCTCGTATATCCATGCCGGCGGCAAGATAGGCGCCCTTGTCGAGGTGAACTGCGAGACCGATTTTGTGGCACGAACCGATGACTTCAAGAGCCTGGTGGACGAATTGGCCCTGCAGGTTGTTGCGAGCCGGCCCCGTTACCTTTCGCGGCAAGAGGTGCCGGCGGAAGTGGTGGCGGAGGAGAAAGAGATCGCCATGGAATCGGGGCGCGAGTCGGGTAAACCGGAGAAGGTGCTGGAGAAAATAGCTACGGGGAGGCTCGAGAAATTCTACAACGAAGTGTGTCTGCTCGAGCAGGCCTACGTGCGCGAACCGGAGAAGTGCGTTAGGGAGATGATAGAGGACGCCGTGGCGAAGCTGGGTGAGAACATCGTCGTGCGGCGTTTCGCGCGTTTTCAACTGGGCGAAAATGAATAGGAATCCACGCATCAGCGTGGAGGCCATCCATCAGTGCTGTAGGGGCAGACCGGAGTTTACCCGCCATAGCCCCCCCGTCTGCTTGTCAGCAGACAAGCGGGGGGGCGACGGCGGGTGTCTGCCCCTGGGAATGATGCCGAGCCGCACGTTTAACGACAACGGCGGAATCTGTGGATAAAAAGGAGCCATCTCGAAAGCCTGCTTACAAGCGCGTGCTGCTCAAGTTGAGCGGCGAGGCCCTGGCCGAAAGCGGGGAGCAGGGAGTCAGTTTCGCGGCGGGGGAGAGGATCGCGAATGAAGTGGCTTCTGCCCACCGCTTGGGAGTGAGTCTGGCGGTGGTGGTTGGGGGCGGCAATATCATTCGCGGTCACCGCGCCAGCGACGCGGGCATCGACAGGTCTACGGCTGACTACATGGGCATGCTGGGCACGGTGATCAACGCCCTTGCCTTGCAGGGCTGCCTGGAGCGCAATGGTGTGGTCACCAGGGTGCAGACGGCGATCAGCATGCAACGCCTCGCCGAGCCCTACATCAAGCGGCGGGCGGAGCGCCACCTCGAAAAGGGGCGAGTGGTCATCCTCGCCGGGGGTACCGGCAATCCATTCTTCTCCACGGATACCGCGGCCGTTCTGCGCGCCCTGGAGATAGGAGCGGACGTGCTGCTCAAAGCTACGAAGGTCGACGGGGTCTATAGCGGCGACCCAATGCGCAAGAAGGGACTGCGCCTCTACAAGACGATCTCCTACCGAGAAGTTATCAAGCAACAACTCAAGGTGATGGATGCCACGGCCATAGCCTTGGCCGAGGAGGGCAACCTGCCGATAGTCGTATTCAACATGTTCAAGCGCGGCAATATCCGACGCGTCGTCAGCGGCGGGAGGATAGGTACGACGATAAGAGAATGACACAAAGGAATCCACAGATTGCGCAGATTACACAGATTTGCTGATGTGGATTCCCACAACCGGTAATGTAGGGGCGGCCCCCTGTGGCCGCCCGGAAAGACGGTAGCAAAGGAGCAACCCATGAACGAGGAAATACTCAGCGGCATCATTGAGAGGATGAGCAAGGTGAGCGAGGGCGCCACGGAGCGCTTCAATACCATCCGCACCGGGCGCGCCAGCATAGAGATGCTGGATGGCATCGAGGTGGAATGCTACGAGACGAAGATGGCCATCAACCAGGTGGCGAACATCGCCATCCCCGAGGCGCGGCTCATGGAGATCCGCGTTTGGGACCCCAAGGTAGTTCCCGTGGTAGAGAGGGCCATAGTCGCCTCCGACCTGGGCATCAACCCGAGCACGGACGGGAGCATTATTCGACTGAAGATACCTCCCCTCAACGAGGAACGCCGCGAGGAGATGGTGAAGAAACTGGGCGGCATGGCGGAGGAGGGAAAGATAGCCATCCGCAATGTCAGGCGCGACGCGAACGAAGAAGTGAAGGCGATGACCAAGGACAAGAAACTGACCGAGGATGAACGCGACCGCTTGCTGGAGAAGGTCCAGGAAGGGACGGACAAGGAGATAAGGGAGCTGGAGAAAATAGTCGAGGCGAAGGAACAAGAGATACGGGCGATATAGGAAAAAGGGTAAAGAGTGAAGGGTGAAAGAAGAAGGAAAAAGTAAAAAGTAGAAAGGAAAAAGTGCAGTAGTGGCGTCCCTGCGCCCCCATGTCTTCCTGCCCTGAACCAGGCGCGCCGTTTGCGCTTCGGTTCAGGGCCTGTCGGAAGACAGGAATGGGAGCAGACGCGGGGGGTGAAGGAAAAACGAAAAGGGCCAAAAAGAAGACAACTATATTCTGTTTAATACTGGAGTGTCCAAAGGACCAACCATGAAGAAATACGGCCACTTTGATGCCGAGAACAGGGAATACGTGATAACCAACCCGCGCACGCCTTTTCCCTGGATGAATTACATCTACAACGACGAGTACTACGCTTTGCTCTCCCACACGGGGGGAGGGTACAGCTTTCACATATCGGCGCGGGACAAGCGCCTCTTGCGCTATCGCTTGAACAACGTGCCCATGGACCGTCCGGGCCGCTACGTCTACATCCAGGACCGGCGCGACAGTGATTACTGGTCGGCGGGTTGGGCGCCCGTCTGCAAGCCGCTGGCGCGCCAGAAATTCGAGAGCCGGCACGGCATGGGTTACTCGCGCCTGCTCAGCAACTACAGGGATATCAGCAGCGAACTGACCTACCTGGTGCCGCGCGCGGATAACCTGGAGCTCTGGTGGCTGCGCCTCGAGAACAAGGGCAGGAGCAAGCGTCGCCTGCGTCTTTATAACTATGCCGAGTGGTGCCTGTGGGGGGCCGAAAACGACATGCATAATTTCCAGTGGACATACAACATCGGTAACGCCTACTACCGTGAAGGCATCATCCATCACGAGACGATGAAGGGCAGCGGCAATTACGCCTTCCTCGGCACGAGCAGGCGCCCCTCATCGCATGACTGCGACCGCGAGCATTTTATCGGTCCGAATAACTGTGAGGCCGATCCGCGCGCCCTGGAACGGGGAGAGTGTTTCAAGTCCATCGGCAACGGCGGCAACCCAGTCGCCGTCCTGCAACATGACGTGGAGCTGGCGGCGGGTAAGTCCCTGGACCTGGTCTACGTGCTGGGCACCGGCGCCAACGCCGCCGAGGGGAAAAGGCTGGTGAAGAAGTACTCGTCGGCGGCAATGGCAAAGAAGGTGCTGGCGGAAGTGCGCGAGCGCTGGGCGGCACGCATAGGCCGCTTGCAGGTGGAGACCCCCGATCCTGAGGCGGCGCTCGTCCTGAACCAGTGGCATCCGTACCAGGCCTACACGACTTTCGAGGTGTCGCGCGGCCCGTCGATATACGAGGGAGGCATCGGCCGCGGCATGGGCTTCCGTGACAGCAGCCAGGATATCCTCGGTGTGACCCATAACGCCAAGCCCGAGCGGGTTGAGAAGCTGATGCGTGAGCTGGCAGGTATCCAGTTCAGCCGCGGCGACGCCATGCACCAGTTCTTTCGCTCGATAGGAGGTGGGCCGGCTACGGGGGACGGACGGGGCTACTCCGACGACCAGCTGTGGCTGATCATCGCCGTGACGCAGTATCTCAAGGAAACAGGCAACTTCGCTTTCCTCAAGGAGAAGATCAAGTGGGCCGACGGCGGGGAGGCGCCTCTGCTCACGCACTTGCAGAAGGCGGTGGATTTCAGCTATAAGACGGTCGGTTCGAAAGGGATCCCCTTGAGCGGTCTCGCGGACTGGAACGATTGCCTTAATCTCAAGGGGCCAAGGAACGATGGTCAGACAGTGATGGTTGCGCACCAGCTATGCTATGTCTCGGGCCTCCTGGCTGATCTCTACGAGCACCTGGGGGATAAGGCCAGGGCAGCGACCTTGCGTAAGAAGAGCGCGAAGATGGCGCGGCAGGTAAACAAGGTCGCTTGGGACGGTGCCTGGTACGTACGCGCCTGGCAGGACAACGGCCAGGTGATGGGCTCGAAAAGAAGTCCCAAGGGTAAGATATTCCTCAACGCCCAGACCTGGGCGGTGATGGCCGGCGTAGCGGACGTGAAGCGGGCGCGGCAGGTCATGGACTCGGCTCGCAAACATCTCGGCACCAAGTACGGCCTGATGCTGCTGCAGCCCTGCTACGAGGGCTTGGACGGGAACATCGGCGGCATGACCACCTTTGTTAAGAACGTCAAGGAGAACGGCGGCATCTTCTGTCACACTAATCCCTGGGCGGTGATAGCCGAGACGAAACTCGGCCGTGGCGACAGGGCCTATGAATACTACCGCAACATCACGCCGGCCGTCTTCCAGAACATGCAAGACCTGCACGTAGCCGAGCCCTATGTTCATTGCCAGAGCATCTGCGGCGCGGGACGGCACGACTTCGGCCGCGGCCGCAACTCCTGGCTTACGGGGACCGCGGCCTGGAACTACGTTGCCGCCACCCAGTACATCTTCGGCTTGCGTCCCGAATACGCCGGCTTGAGGATCGATCCCTGCCTGCCGGCGAAGTGGCAGGGCTTCTCCGCGCGGCGCGTTTTTCGCGGCTGTACTTATGACATCCGCGTGAAGAAGGCGACGGGAATATGCCGCGGCGTTGCGG
>CBDVCL010000217.1:0-4855 GCA_965372475.1 uncultured bacterium
CTTCTTCCCTTCCTGTGCCCAGGCCGCGAGGTAGCCCTGCATCCCTTGCACGGTCGCCAGCAACGCACCATCGGCATCGCGATGCGGCGATACCGCCTTGCGGCGGAAGGGCCCGCTTATCAGCCCCTCGCCCATCTTGTCACCGATGTCCTTGAGCTGGAAAAAGTGCACTCCCAGCGAACCATCTTCCTGGAGTATCTCAACCTGCTCAAGAAAGTCGTAGACGTTCTTTATCTTGTAGGGACCGATGGCGTTGTAGGCGAAAGAACGGTCAGCGTTCCTCCTGTTTACCTTGCCCAGGGACAAGCGGAAACTGTCCGGAACATCCTCGTACATCATCGGGCTAAGAATATCTATCCAGCCGTTCTCCACCCAGGGCCTGAAATCCTGCAGCAGCCAATCACCCCACTTGTTGTCCAAAGGCGGATTGGGAAAGACAGCGGCGGTGATCACCAGCCCCGGTTGTATCTTCCTCAACTCTACAGTTGCCTTCTTCACGAAAGCAGAGACTTTGCTCCTGCGCCATTCGTCCCAGTCCTTGACCCAGGGCTCGCCCGACATCGGCCTTAGCCAGGGGTCAACGCCGCCCCCCTTCATCCACTTGCCGCGGCAGTAGTAGCAGGAGTGCTTTTCGTTCTGGGCGTAACGGATGTAATCGAGCAGGATACCGTCCAGGTCATAGTTGTTTAGCAATTCCTTGTATTGCTTGATGAGGAAATCCCCGACCTCTGGCCGCGCGGCGCAGAGCCAGTTGTTCTTCCCCTTCGGTTTCAGGGCGCGCGACGGCTTTTCCGGCAGGGAGAGCATCTCCGGGTGGTCCTCGAAGTAAATGCTCTTTTCATCCTCTCTCATCCCGCCGGCGTTGAAACACCAGACCCAGGCGTGTACTTCAATGCCTGCCTTGTGGCATTCGTCGACAAGAACTTCAAGCGGGTCCCAACCCCGGTAACGTTCCCACTGGCGCGCGATTTTGCTGGGATAGAGGGAGCAGCCACCCACGAGCACCTCGGGGTTGATCGCCGTAATGTTGAGAGAGGCCATCTTCGCCACCATCGCACGGATCGCCTGCCCATCCGCGGCGCCAAAGGAATCAGATGTGGCGGCCACGGTACGTCCCTCCGCGTGGCGCGAGAACATGGATGCATAGCGCGCGCGCAGAATGCCGTGCTCCAGTCGCGCCAGCCCCTCCGCGTCCTGTCGCGCCCCCTTCTCTTCTATATAGACAGCAAGCTCATCCAGGTACTCGAGCAGGTTCTTTCTCGCCGATGGTACAAGCACCAAACTCCCCGCGACGCGCTCCCGGGTGTCTCTCAGCCTAAGGCCGAGCTCCGCGAGCGCCTTGTCCCCCTCTGCCGCCGAGAGTTGCCGCGAGGCGCGAATCGCCAGTTCGTCAACGCAGAGCACATCCCTTTTCTCGTCCGGCCTGCCATTGCTGAGTATCACCTGGTTCACCTTCGCCCAGGCGAACGGCCTTTCCACCGAGCCGAGCTTGTTGTCCCAATATTGCCCTGTGTCGGGGAAGTCTGACAGCGAGATATTCAACTTGACCCACTCCCCCACCTTGAGTTCGGCATAGTTGGCAACCGGCTGCTTGACGTAGGATGACGTTCCGTCCGCGCCCGCGTCGCCCAACCCCACCCCCAGCCGCTCACACCCCTCCAGTGGCTTGAGCCAGAGCTCCAGCGCGCCCTTCTTCTTGAACGCAGTTAAATCCTGCGCGGGGAACTCTATCGTACCGTTCACCCAGAAGGACTTGTCGAGGATGAACTTGAGACAGGGGCTGTCATCACGCCCGCCCAGCTTCACCACCTCGCCCTTGCTCTCGCCCGCGTAGGCGTACACCTCGCTGCCCGGCATCTTCAGCGAATCGTCAAAGACAACGAGAGGAGCCGTTGACGGCTGAGCCCCTATTGCCAGCGGCAGAGCGATGAAGGTTGTAATTATCATTTTCCGCATCTCTATATTCATACACCAGTTTGCCGCCAAAATCAATGTTATCCAGCGAGCCGCGCCAATTGACTTCCTGTGCCCGAGATGGTAGATTCTCAACATGCTGAACAGTCCAGAAAAGAAGATTCTTCTCTGTGAATCCTCACTTTCCGACGCCTGTCCGCCGAAGCTCCAGCGAAGGAGGACGTCTCTGTGGTTAGTCACCCTCTTCGCTATCACAATTACTCACCCACTCCCTCTCCACGCCGGCAAGAAAGAGATCCCCCTGATCGTCGTCGACCAGTTCGGCTACCGCACCAAGGCGCGCAAGATAGCGGTCTTCGCCAACCCCCAGGAGGGTCAGAACGCCCGGCGCAAATACGAGCCGGGGGACGTCTTTGAGGTACGCCGCTTACCGGACGAGGCGGTCGCCTTCAAGGGGCGCATCGTGCAGTGGAACGAAGGCAAGAAGCATTCCCAATCGGGCGACAAGTGCTGGCAGGGGGATTTTTCCAAGCTGCAAACGCCCGGCAAGTATTACATCCTCGACCCCGCCAAGGGCGAGAAATCCTACCCCTTTGAGATTCGCGACGACATCTACGAAGAGATGCTCAAGCACGCTGTGCGTGGTTTTTTCTACCAGCGCTGTGGCATAGATATCACTAAAGAACACGGCGGTGACTGGAATCACAAGGCATGCCACGTAAGGCGAAACCAGGACAAGGAAGCCGGGGGCTGTGGCTACAAGGGCCCCGTCAAGGACGTCTCGGGCGGCTGGCACGACGCGGGCGACATGGGGAAATACGTCCGCTCGCTCGAGCCCACGCTCTGGTGGTTGATGAAGGCCTACGAGAACAACCCCGGCGCGCACAAAGACAACCTGGGCATCCCCGAGAGCGGCAACGGCGTGCCTGACCTATTGGACGAGATAAAGTGGTCGCTGGATTGGATACTGAGAATGCAGATGGAAGACGGCTCCTTCTCGGGCATAGTCAGCACGATGGAAAAAGGAGACGGCGAAAGCCCTCCCAATGATTACTTCGGCTCGCGCTGTTACTCCATCCCCACCACCAGCGTCACCGCCATCGCCGCGGGGCTCTTGGCGCACGCCGCGCGCATTTACGGCAAGCACCCGATGCGCTCCAAGTTCCCAGGCTTCGGGCGCGCGATGATAAAAGCGGCCGAGAAGGGCTGGGCCTATCTTCAAGCCAATCCCGAGCAAGTGCCAAAGGGCGGCTTCACGCCGAAGGGCTTTCACGGCGTGGGCGACGAAGGCAAAGGCCTCGCGGACCGCCACCGCCGCCTTTTTGCCGCGGCACAGTTATTCGCCACGACCAAGAAACAGGCCTATAACCACTACTTCCTCACCAATATCCGTGACCCCAAGAACGCGAAAAACAACCCGATACAACGCAAGACGATGGAGCCGATGTCTTCCTACCCCCTGCGCCTCGGCCTCTGGGACTACTGCTTCGCGCCCGGCGCCGACAAGGGCTTGATACGAGAATACCAGGCGATCGTCGCCAAAGAGGCGGACACTTGGATACTGACCCCCTTCCGCCAGAACAAGGACCCCTATCTCTCCTATATGTTCGAAGGCCACTACTCCTGGGGTTCTACCCGCAACAACTGCATGTGGGCCGAGCAATTGCTCGCCGTGTATTTCCTGCGCGCCAACCCCAAGCTTGACTCATACGTCTATCACGCCGCGGAAGGATACCTTCATTACATCCACGGTATGAACCCCTTGAACCTTGTCTACATGACCAACATGGGACCGAAGGGCGCCAAGGCGGGGGCGGAGAACTCCGTGATGGAGATATACCACGGCTGGTTCGCAGACAGTACTATATATGATGGGGAAAGGTCAGACTACGGGCCCGCGCCGGGAATAGTGCCGGGGGGGCCGAACAAGTTCTACACGGGGCAGAAGTCACCGCCCAAGTTCGAACCAGCGCAAAAAGCGTATCGCGATTGGAACGCCACGGACTGGAAAGCGGATATATCGTGGGAGATAAGCGAGAACTCCATCACTTATCAGTCATCCTACATATTTCTCTGTTCGTTCTATTGTCCGCGATAGGGAGTCCAGAGTACAAAGTCCAGAGTACCGAGTCGCCATCTGTGACGACTTCCAACTCCGGACCCTGGGCCCTGGACTCTGGACTACTGAAACCATAGACCTACCACAAGAACCTTCTCCCCCCGCTTCGACAACACCAACTTGATCAAGACATCATCCGTGGTCTTGCCGAAGACCCCCTTCCAGAGCACGACGGTCATCTCGCCCTTGTTGATAAAGCCGAGGTACTTGCGGCCCTTGTATTCACCCAGGATACTGCGCATCTGGGTGTTGGCCGTGACGAAGGTCTCCTTGTTAAGCGCCTCCCTGGCTGTATCGTCGAAGTCGCGCACATATCCCTCGTAATCGTAGGTCTTGTAGGCCTCAAGGATGTTGTCGAGGATGGGCTCGGCTAGCTCAAGTACCTGCTTGTCTATCGTTCCCACCGTCTCGGCGACCAAGACACCTGCACCGAGAACAAGAAGAAGACTCAACGCAGCCTGCAAAGCCTTTCTCATACCTCCTCCTCCTCCAATTATTGGGCGGACACTCAGGTCCGCCCCTACTCTGTCGGCGCGGGGTTCGCCCCGCTCGCCCGGCCTCCCAATAGGGTGGAGACCCCCCCTCTTGTGCTCCGCCCCTTGGAAAACATCCGGCGGCTCCGCTGTCACCCCCCCATGATAGTGAAAGGGACTATCCCCCTCACACACCCCCTGCGTTCGGCGCAGGGCCCGCATAAGTCGCCCATGCCGACTGGTTTCCTGGCTTCTTATTCGCCGCTGTCCCCAGTGTCATCATTTTCCGCCCCGCCCAGTGTTTTGCCCTTTATTTTCATTATCCCCATCTGCGTGATCTTGACCTGGG
>CBDVCL010000218.1:0-4818 GCA_965372475.1 uncultured bacterium
GGCGCCGAAGCTGGTGGGGCAGGGGCAGAACATCTTTGAGCGCGTGCTCAGCTCGACGTGGACTTCCATTCCTATTGTGGTCGTGTAGTTCATTGGTGTTGCCTTGTTTTGTCGCGCGTCGCGCGTCGCGTGTCGCTCGTCTATTTGACCCGAGACACGTGACACGTGACACGAGACAAGTCACAAGTCAGGATGCATCTTATGCCATTCCGTACGTTGTTCATAACCATGCGCCAGCTTGAACAACAAATCCTCCCGCAGGGGCGGCGCGATGAGCTGTAAGCCGATGGGAAGACCGTCCTTTGAGAATCCGCAGGGAACGGATATCCCCGGCAGGCCGGCGAGGTTAGCGCCGACGGTGAAATAGTCCGCGAGATACATGTTCAAGGGATTGTCCGCGTTCTCATTGATCTTAAAGGCGGGGGTAGGTGTGGTCGGCGTGAGAATGACATCGACGCCCTTGAAGACGTTATCATAATCATTCTTCAGAAGCCGGCGCACCTTCAGCGCCGAGAGGTAATAGGCGTCATAATAACCCGAGGACAGGGCGTAAGTTCCGATCATAATGCGCCGCTTGACTTCATCACCAAAAGCCTGGCCGCGCGTCCCTTTATACATCGAGATCATATCCCTGGGACCTTTGCAGCGAAACCCATATTGGACGCCATCATATCGTGCCAGGTTGGAACTGGCTTCCGAAGGGGCTATCACGTAATACGCAGCCAGGCCGTAATCCAAATGCGGCAGTTCTATCTCTTTCACCTTCACACCTGCCGATGAAAGCAGATCGATCGCTTCCGCAAAAGCCCCTCTCACCTCGTCATCTATCGCTTCGATCGATCTTCCTTTCAGCACTCCCACGCGCATTCCTTTTACATCCCCGCCAAGGAATGAAGTGTAATCCGGTACCCTGGCATCGAGCGAGGTCGAGTCGCGCCTGTCATGGCCGGAGATACAGTTCATAAGCAGGGCACTATCTCTCACCTCTAATGTAAGCGGGCCGATCTGGTCGAGGGAGGAAGCGAAGGCGACCAAGCCGTACCGGGACACCCGCCCGTAGGTCGGTTTCAACCCGACCAGGCCGCAGAAGGCAGCCGGCTGGCGGATGGAGCCGCCCGTATCCGAGCCCAGCGCCGCGGGCGCTTCGCCCGCGGCGACGGCGGCGGCCGAGCCGCCCGAGGAGCCGCCGGGCACCCGTTCAAGGTCCCAGGGATTATGCACGGGGCCGAAGGCCGAGTTCTCGGTGGAAGAGCCCATGGCGAACTCGTCCATGTTGAGGCGGCCAAGGATCACCGCCCCCGCCTCTTTCAGCTTCGCCAGCGCGGTGGCGTCGTAGGGCGGCACGTATCCCTTGAGTATCTTCGAGCCGCAGGTGGCCTCCACGCCATCCTGGCAGATGATGTCCTTGACGCCAAGGGGAACTCCGCACAGCGGACCGGCGTCGCCGCCTTTCAGTTTCCCGTCGGCGGCCGCGGCCATGGCCAGGGCCTTCTCGCGCGTGATGCGGATGTAGGAGTTGGTCTTGTCCTGCAACGATTCAGCGCGCTTGAGGTACGCCTCGGTTATCTCGCGCGAGGAGATCTCCTTCTTGTGGAGCAAGCGGCTCAGTTCAGAGATCGTGCGGTATTTGAAGCTGCTCATATCGCCTTGAGAGGTATTGAGTGATGGGTATTGAGTATTGGGTGCGCCCAACACCCACTACTCATTACTCAATACCCACGACTCAATACCCGTATCACTCTTCAATAATCCTCGGCACCCGAAAATGCCCCTTCTTCGCCTCGGGCGCGATGTCCATCATCTTCACGTGGATATCGGTCTTCTCCGCCTTGTCCTCGCGCCAGACGTTGCTAAGCTCGCCCACGTGCGCCAGGGGCTCGACGCCCTTCAGGTCCAGCTCGCCTAGCTTGGCGATGTAATCGAAGATGGCACCGAGCTGGGTGGTGAATTTCTTTGCCTCCGCGGCAGATAGTTCCAGCCGCGCCAGGTGGGCGATCTTCTTGACTTCGTCTGTTGAGAGTTTTCTATTCTTGCTCATTATTTTGTATCGCGCAGCGACACGAGCCTATCCTGCCCTGCGTCACCAGTATTGAGTATTGCCCCCTCCGGGGACTAACTGATATTAAAGATGCTAGCGGAGTAGTGAGTATTGGGTATAAAACAATGCCCTCGCATGCTGATTATATCAGTTTCTGGTGATTATTGGCAGTCCCAGCAATGATGCACTCAGCACGCAGTACCCAATACCCAATACTACGAAATCACCTCTTCTTCAGCCTCGCCAAAGAAGCGAGCAACGTCTTGCGCCCGTAGTCCATGAAAGAGACGAGATACATCTTCCTCGTGCCCTTGCCCTTGACGCTGAGCACGGTGCCGGGCCCGAACTTATGGTGCTCCACCTCATCACCTGTGCGCACCGCATCTTCATTACCCGGTTCCTGATTGGGCGCACCACCCTCCTTCGCTCCTGCGGAGGGCTTCGACCCTGAGGGGCTCAGCCCCGAAGGGCTACGGCGCGGCGAGAGCAGCGCCCCTACGCTTTTCTTCGCACCTTTGTGTCGCGTGTCGTCGCTGCGGGGGGTGCGGCGTCGGCCCTTGCTCAAAGTGAGCGAGGAGATGCGTGTGCCGTCTACGCGCCGCGTGTTCGCCTCGCTGACCTGGGACGCCTCGACCTCATCCTCGGCAACCGGCATGATCACGCCCTGCGCCGGGCCCTCCTCTTTTTCCAGGAGCTCCCCGGGGAGTTCCTTGAGGAAGCGAGAGGGAAAACCGTATCTCTCGCGGCCGTAGACCATACGCCGCCAGGCATGGGTGAGAAAGACCATCTCCATGCCGCGCGTAAGCCCCACGTACATCAGCCGCCTCTCCTCCTCCAGCTCGCCCTTGGTGTCGAGGGAATTAGCGTGCGGCATAAGGTTCTCTTCCAGGCCGCTGAGGAAGACCACGGGGAATTCCAGCCCCTTGGCGTTGTGCATGGTCATCAGCGTGACCTTGCTGGCCACATCCTCCCAGCGGTCAACGTCGGCGACCAGGGACACCCTCTCCAGGAATGCCCGCGCGCCGCCGCCCTTCGTTTCCTTGACGAAATCCTGCGCCGCCGAGACCAACTCCTTTACGTTTTCCACCCGTTCCAGCGACTCCTCGCTGTCCTCGGCCTTGAAATGCGCCAGGTAGCCCGTCTTCTCCACCACCAGCTTGAGCATGGCGCAGGCGTCCTTCTCGGCGAGCAGGGCGCGCAACCCATCCATGACGCCGAGAAAATCCCCGATCTTCTTTCGCGTCTTGGCTGGCAACTCCTCGATCCGGTCCACCTCCAGCACGGCCCGGGCCAGGTTCAGTTGGCGTGCCGCCCCCCAGCGAACGATCTTGTCCAAGCTGGTATTGCCGATGCCGCGCGCGGGGACGTTGATAATGCGGCGCAGGCTGAGAGAATCGTCGGTGTTGACCAGGAACATCAGGTAAGCGAGGACGTCCTTGATCTCCTGGCGATCGTAGAACTTGACCCCGCCCACTATCTCGTAGGGCAGGTTGTGCCAGAGGAAGGTGTCCTCCATTATCCTCGACTGGGCGTTGGTGCGGTAGAGCACCACGAAATCACGGTTCTTCAATTTCCCCTGTCGCCGCAGGAAGAGGATGCGGCGCGCGATATAATCCGCCTCCCCTTTCTCGTCGTCGAGGGCGGCGAGGCGCACGGGCGCACCGTCCTCCTTCATCGGCACCAGCTTCTTCTCCAGGCGGCCCTTGTTTCCCTTTATCAGGTGGTTGGCCACGTTGAGAATATTACCGCAGGAACGGTAGTTGCTCTCCAGGCGATAGACCCTGGCGCCGGGAAAATCACCCTGGAAATTGAGGATATTGCGCAGGTCGGCGCCTCGCCAGGCGTAGATGGACTGGTCGGGGTCGCCGACAACGTAGATATTACCGCGGTCGCCGCCCAGGAGCCGCATCATCTGGTACTGGGCCTGGTTGATGTCCTGGTACTCATCTATGAGGATATAGCGGAAGCGGTCACGGTAGGCGCCAAGCACATCACCTTGGCCCCCCAGGAGCTCGACCGTCTTCATCACCAAGTCGCCGAAATCGAAAGCGTTGTTGGCGCGCAGTTTGCCCTGGTAAAGATCGTAGACCCTGGAGGCACGGCGGCTGAAGTAGTCGCGGGCATGCTTGCGATACTCGGCCGGGGAGATGTTCTCGTTCTTGGCCCCGTCGATGGCCTCGGCGTAAGCGCGCGGCTCGTCCCGTTCGCGGTCGCCGTAGAGTTCGCGCAGGCACTCCTTGATCATGCGCCGGCTGTCGGCGTCATCGTATATCGTGAAGTCCGGCCCGTAGCCAAGGTTAGCGCACTCCTGGCGCAGGATGGAAGCGCCGAGGGAATGAAACGTGGAGAGGTGGACTGACCCGCCCGTCTCCCCCACCATCTGAGCGGCCCTCTCCTTCATCTCGCCGGCCGCCCTGTTGGTGAAGGTCACGGCGAGGATGTGCCGCGGCCGCACCTGGTGACGGCCGATGAGGTAGGCGATACGGTAGGTGATGACGCGCGTCTTGCCGCTGCCGGCGCCCGCCAGCACCAGGGCCGGGCCCTCAAAATGCTGTACGGCCTGCCGCTGCTCCGGGTTAAGCTCGTCGAGGATCTTCTCGGCTCTGGAGGTCATTGGATCATG
Organism: uncultured bacterium; assembly: GCA_965372475.1. Lineage (GTDB taxonomy): Bacteria > Oederibacteriota > JAUXIB01 > JAUXIB01 > JAUXIB01 > CBDVCL01. The sequence continues at coordinate 4,662 of CBDVCL010000218.1, forward strand.
TCTCCCGTCCAACGTATCGACCGCTCTATGTTATCTGGTGTGGTAGCGGTCGTTCGCTGTTCGCACATCTTTCACCAAGTCCAGCGTCTAACGTATCGACCACTCTATGTTATCTGGTGTGGTAGCGGTCGTTCGCTGTTCGCACATCTTTCACCAA
>CBDVCL010000219.1:0-4795 GCA_965372475.1 uncultured bacterium
AGAACCAGGACGAGACCATAGGGCCCATCCCTTTCAAGTCCCTGCGGGGAGAGGTGGCTTGGCGCCTGAGCAAGGAGATGGACCTGGAGATCGAAAAGGCGGAGTTTGAACTGCCGCAGCTTGCCCTTTGGGCCGCGCTTTCCGGGAAACTGTTGGAGAAAGGACGGCCGGCGCCGGACCTGAAACTGTCCGCCGGCTTCAAGAGCAAGGAACAGTTGGAGTTGGCCCCGGATGTGCTTTCCGCGGGCAGTGCCGGCATAACCGTCGAGATCTCTGCGCCGCGGGGGGTGGCAGGCCCGATAAACGTGGAGGGTATGATCGAGAGCGCGCTCAGTCTCGAGATGCCCAAGGTTCCGCTCAAGGTCTCGGGCATCAAGGGGCGTATTCCGCTCTCCTCCCGCCTTGAAGGAGGTAGACTGGCTGCGCCGCCGGCGAGCGCGGCTGACAAGCTGGGACGAGAGTATTACTACGCGAATTACTTGGCTTACCTGCCCGGCACTGAGACGCGGCAAAATTTCCGCGTGGAGGAGATAACGTTCGGCCCCTACCGCGTCGAGGGGCTGACCTTTGACATGAGCTTTCGCGGCGACAGCTTCCAGATCAGCCGCATGGGCGGACGGCCGCTCGGCGGCAAGCTCTCGGGTTTTGCCGAGTGCCGCCTCAAGGGGAGCATACCCGTATACAAGGTGAGCGTTCAACTCACCGAGCTCGACGTTGGCACCGGGGATGAGAAGGGAAAGACGAAGCTGTCGCTGAATATGGATATCGAGGGGGAGATGGATGATGTCAGCGGGCAGGTCAACGTGACCAAGATCGGTTCCAAGGTATTGGACCGCTTCCTGCAGAGGATCGATCCGCAGGGCACCAATGCCGAGATAGTAAAGGCTCGTAAGAATCTGAAAATGGCCGTGGTCAGCCCCAGGTTGGTGATAGTGGAGATGAAGAACGACTATGCCAATCTCTTCATGAGGTTGCATAAGGGAATGCCGCTTGGCCTGGGTGGGATCGGACTTGACTTCAATGTGCGCATGCCGATGAAGCCGTTGATAAAGGCGGCAATGAATGTACCGGTTGAGTAGATAATGAGATTGTTGCTCGTGAAGCGTCGTTCGTCCCGCCGTCGCCAAGGCTATGGCGGGCATGGAAGCGTGTGATGGTAGCGCTTCACGCTTCACGAAGGACGAATTGCGAAGGACGAGTAACGAATAACGAAGGACGAGGAAATGGGCGGGAAGATCAAGAGCTATCGAGATCTAGATGTATGGAAACTTGGCATGGAGATAGTAGATGACACATACAGGTTGACGATACAGTTTCCGCGCGAAGAAAAATACGGGTTGGGGAGTGCAATGGAAAGGTCGTCTGTGTCTATTCCCTCCAACATAGCGGAAGGATTTGGCCGCTTGAGCAACAAGGACTATCGTCGCTTCTGTAGTATATCTATGGGTTCTTGTGCTGAGTTGGACACTCAAACTGAAATAGCCGCTCGGCGGGAATACATCACGGAAACTGAACGGGATAAGCACTCAGAGAAGCTGGACCATGAATCGCGTATGCTAAGAAACCTGATGAAACGGTTGAGCGAAAGATGAGTCTTGCCTTGGCTGTCGGCAGGATGTTGCGCTTCACGCTTCACGAAGGACGAGGGACGAGATGAAGAGCAAACGTTACAAAAGGAGAAGAACGATGAAAAGAATGCTTCCGTTGGCGGTCGTAATTGCACTAACAGGCTGCAGTCCCAAGGTAGGGGTCAAAGTCACCGTTGTTGACACCAAGACCCAACTGGAGAACCAGATAACGGGCACCTATTCGGCGCTGGAGGAGCAAGCCTGGATGGTGGCTTCCGTGCGCGGTGAGGAGGGCAACAAGGAACTGATGAAGTATCCCGTTTCCGAACGCGAAGTGTTCCAGGCGATGAATAGCCGCAAGTACTATGCCGATGACATCGCCGATTTCATGGATTCCCAGTGCCTGGGGGAGAACAGGCTGGGCCTGGTGGGGGAGAGAAAGGGCAGTTGCGAGCGCGCTTCGGCAAAGGACGTAAAATTGATGGCTGAGCTGGTGAAGAAGGAGAACGAGGCACGCAAGCTGATAATGAAGGGCATCATCTCCAAGAACCTGAACCTTAGCGCTGAAGATATGCCGGCGGTGAGAGAGGCCTTCGCCAAGAAGAGGCGCGAGGAGGCAAAAGCGGGCTGGTGGGTTGAGACGCCGGAGGGGGAGTGGGTGCGGAAGCAAGGAAAATGATAAGCGGGATTCGTCCTTCGTGAAGTGTGAAGCGTGCGGCATCGGTTACGATTCACGAACAACGAGGGACGCTTCACAGGCGCCGCGATGCATAACGATTTCTCTTACTTGGATCATGAGCCCCAAGGTTTGGCGGCGAATTTAGCTTTTGACGAAGCGGTGATCATGCATGGCATGCTTGACCGTCCCATGGCCAGGCTATGGCGGGTGCGTGAGCGGGCTGTGGCGGTCGGCTTTGCCGGCCAAGTGGAACAGGAGGTGTTGCTGGAGAATTGCCGGCGCGATGGCGTGCCGGTGGTGAGGCGCCGCAGCGGCGGCGGCAGCGTCGTGCAGGGGGAGGAAACGCTAAACCTTTCGCTTTATCTGCCCGAGGCGCCGGCATCGGAGCTGGGCGGCGTGAGGCGGGCGCACGAGACGCTGGCAGGGGGGCTGGCGGAGTTCCTGTCGCGCCAGGGCGTGGCGGCGAAGTTCTACCCTCCCGCGGACGTGGCTTGCGCCGGGCGTAAGCTGGTGGGCAGCGCCATCTGGCGGGTAAGCGCGGCACTGCTGTACCAGGCGTCGCTGGTAGTCGAGCCGATGGTGAGCGTGGCGGAGCGCTACCTGTCTCTGCCTAAACGCCAGCCGCAATACAGGCGCGGCCGCGGCCATGCCTCATTCATGGGAAGCCTGCGGCAGTGCGGCCTGGAACTCGGAGGCGAAATGCTGGCGGATGCACTGCGGCGGCACTATTGTTGCCGCGGTAGCGCGGTGAAGCCAGGCGCGGCGACGCTGGCGCGTGGGAAGCAGCTGGAGCGGGAGAAGTATTTGAACGATGAGTGGAATTTGAGGAGGTAGTCTGGGTCGTGCCTTGTGCGTGGTATGTCGCATTTCGTGCGCTTGAGGCAAGACGACCTACGATATGCGAGGCACGAGGCACGCAGTTAAGAATGAACTATAGCGAAAAGATCGAAAAAGCCATCTCACGCGTGCGTGCTCCCGCGCGTTATGCCGGCGGCGAATGGAACGCGGTGAGAAAGGAAGACGCGGCGGTGAAAGCGCGCATCGCCCTGGCCTTCCCCGATGTATACGAGGTGGGCATGTCCTATCTCGGTTTCCAGATACTCTACGGCATAATAAACGGCTCGCCCGAATACGCGGCGGAGAGAGTCTTTTGTCCCTGGCCGGATATGGCCGAGGAGATGCGGCGCGAGGACCTGCCGCTGTTCACGCTTGAGAGCCGGCGTCCGCTGAAGGAATTCGACGCGGTGGGATTCTCCCTGCAATACGAGATGACCTATACGAACGTCCTCTTGATGCTGGAGTTGGCAGGCATACCCCTGCCGGCGGGGGAACGGGGCGAGGGTGACCCGCTGGTCATTGGCGGCGGCCCCTGTGCCCTCAACCCTGAGCCCCTCAGCGATTTCTTCGACTGCTTCTTTATCGGCGAGGCGGAGGACGCGGTCTTGAAGATGATGGCGGTGCTGGTGAAGAAAAAGGGCGCCCGGCGCAGTGAGAAGCTGGCCGCGCTTGCGTCTTTGCCGGGCATCTATGTCCCTTCTTACTACCGCGCCGGTTATGGCAAGGACGGGCGTTTCCAGGGACTGGAGAAGCTGGTGCGACAGGCGCCGGACGGCGTGGAACGCCAGAGCGTCGCGAGCCTGGAGAAGGCTTTCTATCCCTCGCGGCAGGTAGTGCCCAATATGCCGCCTGTGCACGACCGCCTCTCGCTCGAGATCTTTCGCGGCTGTACGCGCGGCTGCCGTTTTTGCCAGGCCGGCTACATCTACCGTCCCGTGCGCGAGCGCCGGGTCGCGAGCCTGGTGAAGCTGGCGAGGGAAAGCGTCGCTGCGGGGGGCCAGGAGGAGCTGTCTCTTTCTTCCCTTTCCACGGGCGACTACAGTGCGCTGCCGCAATTGGCGCAACAGTTGATGGCCGAGGGAGGGCTGGAGAACGTCTTCTTCTCCCTGCCATCGCTGCGCATTGACCCGATGTCCTTCGAGGTGGCCAGGCTCTTTGCGCAGAGGAGGCGGGGCGGGCTGACCTTGGCGCCGGAAGCGGGCGCGCGCATGCGCCGGGTGATAAACAAGGACTTCAACGAGGCCGACCTGCTGAGCATCGCGGCGGGCGCGGCACGCGCCGGATGGCGCACGATGAAGTTGTATTTCATGATCGGCTTGCCGGGAGAGAAGGACGAGGACCTGGAAGAGATCGTCACGCTGGTCAAGAAGACGCGTGCGGCGGCGCGTGGATTGCGCCTCAATATCGGCCTGTCATTCTTCGTGCCCAAGGCGCATACCCCTCTGCAATGGGTGGAGCAGATGGGACCGCAGCAGGCACGGGGTAAGATGGGGAAGATGAGGCGCGCCCTACCCGCGAAGGTCAGCGCCCAGAAGGCGGAACTGAGCGCGATGGAAGGGGTCTTCGCGCGCGGCGACAGGCGGCTGGGCCGCCTGCTGCTGGAGGCGCGCCGCCAGGGATGTTTCTACGATGGCTGGAGCGAGTTTTTCTCTTTCGAGAAATGGCTGGAAGCTCTGCGCCGCACTGGTCTGCGCATGGAAGAGTTTCTGCG
>CBDVCL010000220.1:0-4787 GCA_965372475.1 uncultured bacterium
ATATCTTGACCGCTTTTACGGGCACGGTCTCGGCGATATGCAATATCGGCCCGGCCCTGGGCTCGCTTGGCCCTTACGACAACTACGCCCACCTGCCTGCCGCGGCAAAATGGTTCCTGTCATTCTATATGTTGTTGGGTCGTTTAGAGGTCTATACTTTTCTTATCATATTCATGCCGCCTTTCTGGAGGAAGTAGGCTCGTCGTTAGTCGTTCGTATTTCGTCGTTAGTCCCACGGATCGCGAAGTCGCGAACGACCAACGACCAACGACGAACGACGACAAATCCCCGATTGACACCGGCACCTTCTGGGAGTATCATATACCACTCTTGGATACAAGGAGCCCCACGTGATAGAAAGATACACCCTCCCCGAGATGGGGAACATCTGGAGGGACGAGGAGAAGTTCAACACCTGGCTGCAGGTGGAGATCGCCGCCTGCGAGGTGCTCTGCGGCATGGGGAAGATACCGCGCAACGCCCTGGCGGAGATCAAGCGAAAGGCCGCCTTCTCCGTGAAGAGGATAAACGATATCGAGAGGACGACGAACCACGACGTGGTTGCCTTCCTCACCTGCGTGGCAGAACGGGTCGGGCCGAACTCCCGCTTCATCCACCTCGGCCTTACTTCTACCGACCTCGTGGATACCGCGCAGGGACTGCAATTGGCAAAGGCGGGGCGTATTCTCATCGAGCGGCTTAGCGAACTGAGGAAGGTGGTGGGCAAGCAGGCGAAGAAGTACCGGCGCCAGCCGATGATCGGCAGGACGCACGGCGTGCACGCCGAGCCGATAACATTCGGCCTGAAGCTGGCCGTGTGGTACGACGAGCTGGGCCGTCAGGAGGCCCGCCTGAAGAAGGCCGTGGGCGAGGTGTCCGTGGGCAAGATATCGGGAGCGGTCGGTAATTATGCCCACCTGCCGCCCGAGGTGGAGAAGAAGGTGATGCGCCGTCTCAACTTGAACGCAGCCAACGCCTCTACCCAGACACTGCAGCGCGACCGCCACGCCTACTTCCTCGCCACGCTGGCCGTGATCGCCGGCACTATCGAGAAGTTCGCGGTGGAGCTGAGGGGACTTCAGAAGACCGAGACCCTGGAGGTGGAGGAGTTTTTCGGCGTGGGCCAGAAGGGCTCATCGGCGATGCCGCACAAGAAGAACCCGATCATGAACGAGCGCATGACGGGGCTGGCGCGGGTTGTCAGGGGCTATGCCCTCACGGCGATGGAGAACATCGCTCTCTGGCACGAGCGGGACATCTCGCACTCGGGCGCGGAGCGGGTGATACTGCCCGACTCGACGATACTCCTGCACTACATGCTGGTGAAGATGACGGGGATAGTCAAGAATATGCGCGTGCTCACGGCGCGGATGGAGAAGAACATTTCCCTGACGCGCGGCCTCGTCTTTTCGCAGAGGGTGCTCCTGGCGCTCACGGAGAAGATGACGCGGGAGAAGGCCTACGTCATCGTGCAGAGGAACGCCATGGCTTGCTGGGAAGGGAAGGGAGACTTCAAGAAGCTCCTGCTCGCGGACAAGGATGTAAGTAAGCATCTCTCGGTAGACGAGGTGGCTGAGCTGTTTGACGTGGGATATTACCTTCGGAACGTGGATAAGGTATTTAAGCGGGTTGGATTATAGCAGTTGCTCGTTGCCCCCTCCGGGGACAAACTGATTATCTATCCCCGCGGGGCAAGCTGGCGGCTGGTTGCTCGTGCCTGTGGACGAGATGCACTAGCAACTAGCGACTAGAGACTAGCGACAGCCCTGTCGTTGACATTGCTACCTGCGAAACGTGGATAAGGTGTTCAAGCGGATGGGGCTATAAGTAGTTGCTCGTTGCTGGTTGCTCGTTCGTCAGGAACACACTCACAAGCGACAAGCGACCAGAGACTAGCGACAACATTACATCATGGAAACATATAAGAGCGCCGGAGTAGACATCGATGAAATGAACCGCGCCGTGGCGGCGTTGAAACGCTACGCGCGCCGCGGCGTGGGCAAGAAGGTGCTGTCCTCCATCGGTTCTTTCGGTGGTATCTTCCCGGCGGAGATGCTGAAAAAGTACAAGAAGCCGCTACTGGTGTCCAGCGTCGACGGCGTGGGCACGAAGCTGATGGTGGCCATCCTCTGCAGCCGCCACGATACGGTAGGCATGGACCTCACGGCGCATTGCGCCAACGACATCGTAGCCCAAGGGGCCAGGCCGCTCTTCTTCCTCGACTACATCGCCATGGGCAAGCTGCGCAGTCGCCAGGTGACGGACATCGTCAAGGGCATCATCAAGGGATGCAATGCCGTGGGCATGAAGCTGATAGGAGGCGAGACGGCGGAGATGCCCGGGCTTTACAAGGCCGAGGAATACGATATGGTCGGCACCATCGTCGGCGTGGTGGAGAGGGACAAGGTCATCGACGGCAAGGGGACGAAGGCGGGTGACATCCTCATCGGCCTCCCCGCCAACGGCCTGCACACCAACGGCTACTCCCTGGCGCGCAAGATCCTTTTCAACAGGAAGAACTACAGCGTGCGCACCCGTCTGCCCGAGTTTGCGGGCACGCTGGGGCAGGAACTCCTGAAACCGCACCGGCCCTACGTGAAGGAGATACTCTCGCTCTCCGCCAAGGTCAAGGTGAAGGGCATCGCCCACATCACGGGCGGGGGCTTCTACGACAACCTGCCCCGCATCGTGCCCGAGAAGCTTAAGTGCGTGATCAACAAGAAGAGCTGGCGCATCCCCGCCATCTTCCGGGTCATCGCGCGCGAGGGGGAGCTTACCGATGCGGAGCTCTACCGCGTCTTCAACATGGGCATGGGTATGGTGGTGGTCGTGGACAAGAAGGACGAGAAGAAAGCCCTGCGCGCCCTGGGTAGGGGCATCGCGGCGAAGGTGATCGGGAGGGTCGCCAAACGCGAGAAACGCGAGGCGCGAGTTGTAATTGACGATAAGTGAAAACAATCGTTTGATCTGCAAACCGCATGGGCGATTTGCGGAGCATACCATATTCAGGTAGGGGCGGTGGTTATTGCCGATAGATAGTCGTGCATCGTGCCTCGCATGTCGCATTTCGTTGCAGGCCGGGGCGCGGTGATGCGGGGTTGATTTTGCGGCGGCAGATGGTATAATCGCTGCGGTTATTCACGGGGACGTAGCTCAGCTGGGAGAGCACCTCGATGGCATCGAGGGGGTCGAGAGTTCGAATCTCTTCGTCTCCACCAGAACGAGAGAGGCCTTCGCAAGAAGGTCTTTTTCGTTCTGGTGCTACAATACTCACGAACTCTCGACCTAGTCGTGGGGAGAGATGACGGTGGTACGTGCTCGCGGCCGTTCGGCAGTGGCCCGTAGGGCCACCTTTCGAATCTCTTCCGCCGTCGAGAGCGTTTCCTTCCTACTTATTCAAGTGGAACCCTTTCCTCTTTGCCCCCTTATCCCTTTATACCCTTGCAGCCCTGCGACCTTGCTACCCTTAGCTCCTCGCCTTGATACCCCGGAACTCGCGGTTCGCCCGTGCCATCATCACTGACGACATTGCGAAAAACACCGTGGCGGTATAGAAGGCGTACTGTATGCCTACTAACTTCATCAGACCATATCCCGCGAGAGGCATGAAGAGGCTTCTCACCCCCGTGAAGGTGACGTGGATGCCCTGGTACATCCGCGCTTGCCCGGGCGGCGCGAAGTAGAGCGAGCCCAACTGCCACATCAGGAAATTAGCCGAGGCGCCGACGCCGATGAGGAAGAAGCCGGCATACAACAGCGCCAGCGAGGCGTCCCCCGTGGTCCAGCTCGCCGCGAGCAGCAGCAGGGGGTAGGGGATGAAGGAACCCATGGAGAAGGTGCAGAAGCGGAAGGGGTTGGTGTGGCGACCCAGCATGCCGAAGATGGGAGGCAGTATCATCAGCGCCACCATGCCGAATATGCCGCGCCCGGTGGTGTATTGGGAGTAAGTCAGGTTCAAGATGTCCACCGCGTAGATGGGGATGATGGGGAAGAGCAGGAGGTGCCCCGAGCCGGAGAGGAAGTAATTGCGCTCAAAGACGGCGAAGGCAGGGTCGGCGCGCAGTATCCCTCTCACCTTGTCCAGTGACCCCCTGGCGAGAGACCAGGGGTCGCGTTTCCTGATCGAGCCGATTATCGTTCCCCTGGGCGGTTGCAGGGTCTGGCGCGGCATGAACATATACATCATGCAGTCGAGCAGGCCAAAGACGGCGGCCGCCGCGAGGATGGGTGCGTATAGCATCTCGTTCATATCCAGCAGGTGTCCCGCGAGACGCGAGGCAAGCATCACCACAGGGGTATTCACAACTATCGCCAGGCCAAAAAGCAGGGCGCGCATTTCGCGGCGGTAGTTCGCCTGGAAGATGCCGTTGATGGCGGGGTTGATAAGGCCGTTGAATATCACCGTGAAATAGACGAGGGAGATAAGGCTTAGAGGGCCGCTTACCCAGAAGGCAAGCACGAAGACCAGCCGCCCGCAGACCCCGGCGAGGAAGAGGTAGCGCTTTATCGTGGCCTTTCCTTCCATCGCCCCTGCCCAGAAGATGGAGAGGATATTGGACAGTGGCATCGACATCGCCAGCAGCGTCACCTCGAACTCTCCGGCGAGGAGCGTGCGTCTCGCCATCACCTCGAGGATGGTCATCGCCCCCCAGAAGACGCCGCCGAATATGCAGGCGAGACAGTGGTAGGTGAATACGGTCTTTTCGGATTGTGTCAGCTTCATAGCAGTTGCTCGTCTCTCGCCCTTCGATTGTCCTCAGGGCCCTTCTCGCCCTGAGCCCTTCGCC
>CBDVCL010000221.1:0-4770 GCA_965372475.1 uncultured bacterium
CCACGGGCGCCCATAATGCGCCCCTGGGAAAGAGCACGAAACATCAGTATGTAGGACCCTGTCCTGCGGCTCTCTCTACCTGTTGCATTGACCCGTCGCCGTAGGGGCGGCCTACAACGGCCGTGCGGGAGGGAGCCCGTGGTAGCGCTGAATTGGCAAGAACCATCTTTTCAGCGGTCGACCGCTAGTATTGTCGGGCGTTGTTCTCTGGTCGACACCTCCCCTACATTGAGTTGATGATGTTTCCGCACCGTCGGACACGTTGCTTCGCGGATTTCGCAGGATTCTAACCTCGTGACCTTTAACATTCACTATTCACCATTCGACATTCAGCATTCAGAATTCAGAATTCAGAACTCAGAACTCACCCTTTACCCTTTGCCCTTCTTGCGAAAGACAACCACCATCATCGCCGGCGCGAGGAAGAAGTCCGAGAGCAGGGCGAGGATGATGGTGAAACCGGTGAGAAAGCCGAACCTGATCAGGTTGTTCATGGTAGCGAACATGAAGATAAAGAAACCGAGCGAGAGCACGCAGCTGGTCACGAGCATCGCCCGGCCGGCGGTGCGCAGCGTCTCGCGCACGGCGACTACCGGGTCGCCCGTGCGGTGATAGTAGCGCTGGAAGTTATGCATGAAATGGATGGTGTCGTCTACCGCCAGGCCGATAGCGATACTGCCGATGAGCATCGTGAAGAGGTCCAGCTTGAGGTCGAACAGCCCCATCACGCCCAGCGTCACTACTATCGGGGCCAGGTTGGGTATCATGCTCAATAATCCCAGGCGCAAATGGCCGATCAAGAGGATCATCAGCACCGTTATCACCACCAGCGCGATGGCATAGGACCGCGCCATGCTGCGCATGGCATCGGTGACGGTAGTGAACATCAGGTTGACCATGCCGGTGACATTGGTATCGATGCCCGGGTACTCTTGCTCGAAGTGCTGACGAATGAGGTCGGTGAAGTAGCGGTAGAGCCGCGCGTCGTCGAAGGGCAGTTTGACGGTAACGCGGGCGCGGCGGAACTCGCTGTCGGTGACCTTCTCCAGGTCGTCCGACCCGCTGTTGGAGAAGAGCAGGAATTCCTGTGCCACCAGCATCCTGTCGTCGGGCACCCGGTAGTAAGCGGGGTCATTGCCGTGCAAGGCCTTGTTGATCTCCTTGAGGATCGTGGCCAGCGACAACGTCTTTCCCACGAACATCCTGCCCTGCTTTAGTCCCTGCAGATAACGCTCCGAAGCGTCCAAGCGTGCCAAGAGGGCAGGATCATAGAAGCCGTTGACACGACCGCTGTCCAGTATTACCTCCAGGCTGATCGTGCCGCGCATCGCCTGGTTGATCTTCTCAGTGGCCACGCGCATTTCGCTGTCGGCCGGGAACCAGCGCAGCACATCGTGCGTAAAGTAGAGCCTGGTCATCGCGAAGGCGGAGGCCACGACCAGCAGCAAGGAGACTATCAGCACGGCGCGTGGACGCGAGGTCGAGAAGTGACTGATGCCGTCCAGCAAGCGCTCCATGCGCGGCGGCTTCTCACCGCGCCGCGCTTTCCTCGGGCGCAGTCGCAACAACGCCAAGAATGCCGGCAACATGAGAATCGTCAGTAGCAGGGAGACGAGCACGCCAAAGGCGGCATAGATGCCCAAATCGGCGATGGGAGCTACCTCGGCGGTGGCAAATGAAGCCAGCCCCGCTGCGGTAGTAAGTCCGGTCATCACTATCGGCAGGCCGGAATGCCCCAGGGCGTAGACTATCGCGCCCCTTTGGTCCCCCTTCTCATCCAGGCGCTTGTAGAACATGGCCAAGAGGTGGATCGCAGCGCCTGCCGCGACTGCCAACAAGAAAGACGGTAAGATCTGGGTGGGGAGCTTGATAGCCGTGCCCAGCGCGGCCATCAGACCGGCTGTAGACAGCAGCGAGAGCACCACCACCAGCAGGGGCAAGAACACGCCGCTGGCGCGGCGGAATAGCAGGAAGAGCAACACGGCGATAGCAAGCAATACCATCGCCATGAATTTTCTCATGTCGCCCATCATCGAGTGTTTGAGGAAACGGACGATGACGGGGGTACCGGTGAGGTAGATCTGGAAATCCGGGGCGCGGTAGCGTTCCACGATCTTTTGCACGGCATCAACGATGCGGGAGTTATCGGCCTCGCTTAGCGGGCGCCTTTCCCCGGCTGCTTCGCCGCCGGCGTCATCGAATCCCGCCAGCAGGTCCTCTTCTTCCTCCTCCACCACGAAAGCCTGTGTTTCCAGGATGATGGCCGTGAAGTTGCCGTCCTCGGATACGACCAGGTTGCGGTAAAGGGGATGCGCCAGTACGCGCCGCCTGAGCGCGGCCAGTTCTGAGCGCCGGCGCGGTATCTCCTCCAGCAACTCGCCTACCACCAGGGCATCGTTCTCCCCATAGGTGTGCCGGGCGTTTATCAGGCTATTCACCTCTTCCAGCAGGGGCACGCTGTCACGCAGCTCTTCGTGCAGGGCCTTGAGCTTGCGCAGGAACTCCAGGCGGAAGACGTCGTCCGTCTCGATGGCAACGATAAGCATCTCGTCCCGCCCGAAATCCTCGCGGAACTGCTCGTAGTAGATGCGCACGGGGTCGTCCCTGTGCAGGAAGCCCTCGTTTGAAGTATCGATGGTAAGCTTGGGTATCTGGCTGGCAAAGCCGGCTACACAGAGGAGGGCGGCGAGGATCACGCGGCGTGGCCGGCGGCAGATAGCCGCCCCCATATGCTCGAATTGCTTCTCGATACGGTCGCGGACGTTAGGCAAGTTCTTCTCTCAGGTGATGGTGATATGCTATCAGAAAGGCGGGAAGAAAACCACGTGATTCGCTTAGGCGGGGATGGGGTCAGACCCTTGAACCGTGGCGTCTGGCGTCTAGTGTCCAATTCCTGAGATAATATGCTATTGTGCTATAATGGGTTCTGTAGGGATGATGAGTTTCAACGATCAAGGAGGGCGCGATGATAAGGATCCTCTTCAAGGTGTCTCTGTTGGCTCTACTGTTCTTCGTATTCAGTGCGGCTCCCGTGTTCGCGGATTACAAGGCGAACGTCAAGAAGGGCAATGAATTGGTCAAGGCGGGCAAGTATGCGGAGTCGCTCAATTACTACAGGGCGGCGCAAAAGGAGAAACCGAACAAGAAGCTGGCCGCTCATATCAAGAAGGTCGAGGCGCGCGCGAAATCGGTCGCGAAAAAGAAAAAGAAGAAAAAGAGGAAGAAGGCCTCTGCCGGTTCGCTGGCTCGATTGCCGAACGAGAGCACGCCCAGCTTCAACACCAGCGGCCTGCACGGGATCTTTTACCTCAATAATGCCACGGTGGCTGAGCTGGGGGCGTTCTCTTTCGCGCCCTATATCACGTGCGACTTCGACTCGGAGAAGAGCAAAAGCAATATGGGAAAGGACATGTCCATCGAAAGCAGCTATAAGTATCGCGTCACTCGTTTCCTGCTCAATGGTAATTACGGTGTCGCCGATAACATTGAGGCAGGGCTCTCTGTTCCGATCATAAGCGTATCCACAAGCATCAAGGTGAAAACGGCGATGGCGGGGATGCCGACGATCGAAAGCAGCAGCGGGGGGTCGGCGACGGGCATCGGCGACATCAGGGCATCGGGGAAATACCTCTTCCTTGAGCAAGGGCACAAAAAGCCGGCCGTGGCCGGGATCCTGCGCATAGACCTGCCTACGGGTGACACGAAGAAAGGGCTGGGCCAGGGCCTGGACATCTTCCTCTCGGGCGCGACAGACTACACCACGGGCAGGATCACCTATACAGGTGAGTTGGGATTCGTTATCGCGGGTGACTATGAAGTCGAAATTACGATGGATACGCCGCTGGGACCGATAACGATGACGGTGGACCTGCCGCGGGGTAACTACATCTTCCTCGGCGCGGGCGTGAGCTGGTCTGCGAGCGACAAAATGGACGTTCTCGGCAGTCTCTACGTGAACGGCTACGAGGACAGCGGCTCGATGCTGAACGCGGGCGTCGCATATCACCTCAACGAGAAGATGGACCTGAAGGGGGGGCTGATGGTCGGCCTGGAGGACGCGACGCCCGGTTTCGGCCTCACGCTGGGCCTGGGCGTGGGGTTCTAGTCAGCGCTCCAGTTTCTCGAGCACGCGGCGCACCTTCGCGTCGTCGGGGTTGAGCTGGAGATAGCGGCGGAAACACTTGATGGCGGAGTCCTTCTTTTTGTACTTATAGTAGATGACGCCGAGGCGCTTCCAGGCCTTGGCGTTGTTTGCGTCACGCTTGATGCTTTCCTGGTATTTCTTCGCGGCGTTCTTGTAGTCCTTCTGCTTCTCGTAGCGCAGGCCGTCGTTGTAGGCCGACACCGATCTCTTGCTGTCCCGTTTTGGTTTCACCCCTCGCTTCTTCGGTTTCGGCTTGCGCGCTGGTGCTGGCGCGGCAGCCTCCGCCGCCGAGATGGCGAAGTCGTAGCTGAGCGTGGTGCGGTGTGTCGCTCCCATCTCGCCGAAGGAGACCATGGCGTAGTCGAAGACGAAGTGGGAGTAGCGCAGGCCGATGCCGCCGCACAAGCCCTTGCTGCCCTCAAGCAGGTCGTCCTCGAACTTCAGCTTGTAACCACCTCGCGCGAAGAGCATCCCCTGGTAGCCTACCTCGCCGCCGATATCAAAGACGCTCTCGTCCTTTATCCCTACCCGGGTATCGGTGCTCAAGAGAAAGGAAACACTTTCCAGGGGGTGGGAATAAGCGGCGCCGACGCGGATGTTCATAGGGATGTCAAAGTCGCCCGCTT
>CBDVCL010000222.1:0-4757 GCA_965372475.1 uncultured bacterium
GGCGCGGCTTTTCCATCAAGCGCCAGGCGACGAGCACTGCCGTGCAGAGCAGGAAGACATAAATGGTCTCGCTCATCAAGAAGCCGTTAAAGAAGATAAAAGGATCATAGAGCGCCAATGCCGCTGCGGCCAGGAGCCCCACGCCGCGGCCATACAGCACGACGCCCATGCGGTAGACCATGAGGCAGGTAAGGGCGCCGAGCAGAGCCTGCGCCAGGCGGACAGGAAAAGGGTCGACGCCCCATGACTTGTAGATCAAAGCGATGAACGCGGGATAGAGGGGAGGGTAATAGGAACGGTACCGCTCGTAGGCGATGTAACCCCTCCCCGCCACAATGCTCTCGGCGTAGCTCTGGTAGGTGCCCTGGTCGCCTGTGAGCGGAGCGTCCCGCACCGTCGCCACGAACAGCAAACGGTAGACAAGAGCGACGACAAAGATGACCAGCAGAAGCCACAACAACTTCCGCCTTGACGTCCGCCGTATCTTCACGTCGCGTGGATCTCGCCCTTTTCTCTTCCTCATCCCCTGCCTTTCTTCGGGTCTAAGGGACCTGCCGCGCCGCCGCCCGCAAACGACGAGGCGCGAGCCTGCCTAGCGCCGGGCTTTGACCTTTTCCTTCTCCTCCGAGCCCTGGCGCAGTTCCTCCAGCAACTTCTCCACTTCCCGCCGCTTCAACGGCAGCTTGACGGCCTTGCCCCTCATTCCCGAGAGCAGCACGGCGTTCCCCAGCTCGAGCGAGTTGATCGCCTCCGCGCCGGGCGCGATCAGTTTCTCTCCCTTGAGGATGGCGCGTGCGAAGTTACGGATTATCGCCCCGTGCCCCGCGGGGGCCGCCTGCATTTCTACCGCTTCCTCTCGGCACTCGGGCTTTTCCCACATGCCCTTGCTCTCGCGTGTGAAGCCGCTCAGCGTGGCGGGGATCGACCAAAAACGGACGCGGTTCCCTTCCACGACCAGCTTGCCCTTATCGCCGCAAAACTCCATCCTGTCGCCCGGCGGCGCCTCGCACGTGCTAGCGTAGAGGTAACCACTCGCGCCGTTGGCATACTCAAGCAGCGCCGCAGCCTCGTCCTCCACCTCTATCTTGTGACGGCGCGTCTTTACCGTTCCCTGCACCTTCGAGGGCATGCCGCCCAGCCAAGTGAAGATGTCCAAGGTATGCGGCGACTGGTTGATGAGGATGCCGCCACCCTCCCCCTTCCAGGTCGCGCGCCAGCCCCCCGAATCATAATAGGCCTGGTTGCGAAACCAGCCGGAGAAAAGCAGCGTACGGTATATTTCCCCCAGGCGCCCCTCCTCGATCAGTTTCTTCGCCGCCCGGTAATGGGCCTCGGCGCGCATCTGGAACATCACGCCGAACTTGAGTTTCGTCCTTAGCGCCACCTTTATCAACTTATCCGCCTCTCCCACGGTAACGGCGAGCGGCTTTTCGCAGAGCAGATGCAAGCCCTTCTTTAGCGCCGCGATGCCAATGGGCGGATGATCGTAGTGGGGCGTAGCAACGATCACCGCGTCCACCAGCCCGCTGCCGATGAGCTGCCGGTAATCGCTGAAGTACGCCACGCCGTGCTTCTTGCCCACCTCGACGGCGGTGCCCTTGTCGGCGTCGCACACCGCGCGCAGTTCCGACTCCTCGACCTTCTCGATCGCATCGGCGTGGCCCTGACCCATGCCTCCCACACCGATTATGCCAAGCTTGACTTTCTTCATCGTCTGCTCCCCTTTCCTATTCAGTGACTCCTGCCGACACAGCACCGATTATAATAGTGATTGTGGGTCCACGTCCACCTTTATGTCCACGCGCCCCTTCGCGCTGTGAGGAGGCATGGCGCGCCGTATCACGCCGTGCCAATTAGACTGCCGCGGGCACTTGACCACGAGCTGGTAACGGTGCTGTCCCCTCAGGTATGAGCGGAAGGCAGGCGAGGGCCCGAGGCACTCTATCTCCACCTTTTCCCTCTCCGCCCCCTTGACAATGCGCGCCTTCGCCCTCGCCGCCGCCTGCTTCGCCTCCGCCTCGCGCCGCGCAAGAAAGAGGACGTTGACGAGGCGGCAGAAAGGAGGGTAATGGTGCTCGCGGCGAAACTCCACTTCCTGTTCGTAGTAATCGCGGTAACTGCCCGTGCAGGCGGCGCGCACGCCGAAGTGCCCGGGGTTGTAGGTCTGAACGATGACCAGGCCCTGCTTCTCACCGCGCCCGGCGCGCCCTCCCACCTGCGTGATCAGCTGGTAGGTCCGCTCGCTCGAGCGGAAATCGGGCAGGTTCAAGGCGACGTCGGCGAGCACCACGCCCACCAGCGTCACCGCGGGGAAGTCCAGCCCCTTGGCGATTATCTGGGTGCCGACGAGGATATCAATCTCGCCCCGCCTCAGCGCGGCGAACGTCTGTTCATAGGCTCCCTTGCGTCTCCCCACGTCGATGTCCAGCCGTTCTACCTTCGCGCCCGGGAACATCCCCCGCAGCTCTTCGCTCACGCGTTCCGTTCCCGCGCCGAGGCGGATCAGACGCTCCTCGCGGCAGGCGGGGCAGATCCCCATCGGCTCGGAGCGGTAATCGCAATAATGGCAACGTAGCTTTTCGTCCTCGCGGTGATAAACCAGCGCCAGGGCACAATTGCGGCAACGCAACACCTCGCCGCAGGCGCCGCAGATCACGCTCGTGGAATAACCGCGGCGGTTGAGGAAGAGCAGCACCTTCTCCTTCTTCTCCAGCCTTTCGCCTATCGCCTGGCGCAGGCGGTGCGACAGCGTCACCGCGCCTCCCTTGCCTATCTGCTGTCTCAAGTCGACCAGCTCGAGGCGCGGCGGGCTCTTGTCCTCTATCCTGCTCGGCATCTCCAGCAGGCGGTAGTTCCCCTGCAGGCAATTGTGGTAGCTCTCAATCGAGGGCGTGGCCGAGCCAAGGATCACGCGCGCTTTCTCCAGTTTGCCCCGCACCACGGCGAGATCGCGCGCGTTGTAGCGCGGCGCGTCTTCCTGCTTGTAGGCGCCTTCCGGCTCCTCGTCCACCACGATCAGGCCGAGGCGCGGCAGGGGGGCGAAGATCGCCGAACGCGCGCCCACCACGACGCGCCCCTGTCCCCTTGCCGCCAGCAACCAGTTGCGCCGCCTTTCTTTCTGCGCCAGGCCGCTATGGTAGGGTATCACCGCCGCGCCGAAGCGTTCCTCAACCCAGCCTCCTATCTGCGGTGTGAGCGATATCTCGGGCACGAGGAAGATCACGTCCCGCCCCGCCTTGAGCACGCTCTCCATGGCGTGCAGGTACACCTCGGTCTTGCCCGCCGCGGTCACGCCGTGCAACAGGCAGACGCCCGTTTCCTCGTCGAGAATCGCCTTGACCGCCCGTTCCTGCTCGCCGCTTAGCTCGGGGCCGCGCCCAAAGCTCAGCTCGCGCGTGCCCGTCTCGGCCACCTCCCGCCCCACTCCCTCGCTGCGTTCCTCGACCTTGATCAGCCGGCGGCGGCGCAGCGAACGCGCCGCGACGCTGAGGCTCTTCAGCTCGAGCGACCCCTTCTTTAGCAGTTTCTCCAGCAGGCGGCGCTCGCTCCCTTGCGGCATGCCCTCGAGCTTCGCTGTGGCGCCCCGCCCCAGGCGCAGTGTGTAGACAGGTTGCCGCGAGAGCCACGATGGGGCCATACTGAAAACGGCTTCGCCGAAAGAGCAGAGGTAATAGCGGGAGATGAAACCGGCCAGTTCCAGCAACCCCTTGCCCAGTGCCGGCACCGCGGTCAGCGGGTCCTGGATAGCCTTGAGCCCACGCACTGCCGACGTCTTCGCCAGGCTTCTCACGAAACCACAGGCCCGGCGCCGCCCGAAGGGAACGAGCACAAATCGCCCCGGCGCCAGTGCGCCGCGCCAGGCATCAGGCACAAGGTAGTCAAACTCCTTGTCCAGGGGAATGGGAAATACGACCTTGGCAATCATACGGCAGTCGTTGGTCGTTGGTCGTTAGTCGTTGGTTCTTCTGCCAACAACGCATAGCCAACAACAGTTTGATCGCAAGAAACGGTGCCTTCACTTCTTTTCAGACAGGGGGAGGCCTAACAGCTTCAGGGCCAGCTTGATATCCTGCCAGGCCTGGCGCTTGTTTGCCGGGTACCTCAGCAGGGCGGAGGGATGGTAGGTCGTTACCAGCGGCATGCCCCGGTAATCATGCACTTCCCCGCGCAAGCTCCCCAGCGATTTGGTCGTTTGCAGGAGCGCCTGCGCCGCGGACAAGCCGAGGGCTACGATCAGTTCCGGCTTGATTATCTCCAGCGTCTTCTCCAAGAATCCACGGCAACTCTCCACTTCCGCCCTTTCCGGCTCCCTGTTGCGCGGAGGCCGGCACCTTAAGACGTTAAGGATGAACACCTCCTGCCGTTCCATCCCCATGCCGTCCTCTATGATCTTCGTCAGCAGTTCCCCCGATTTCCCCACAAAGGGAAGGCCCTGCTCGTCTTCATCCCTGCCGGGCGCCTCGCCCACGAAAGCCACCCTCGCGTCCACGTTGCCCGAGCCGAAGACGGCCTTCTGCCGCGTGCGATGCAGGGCGCAAGCACGGCATGCTCTCACCTCCTGCAGCAGAGGAATCAGCCGGCTGCGCTTCTCCGCCGTGCTTGCCGAAACCTTCTCATCCCCCCCGCCGCACGCCGGCGAGGCGGCCTTGACCGGCACCGTTTCGGCAAGCGCGGATACACCAACGCCTTTTTCCTTTACATAAAAAGGGAAGTCATCTCCCCACACGGCGCGAATGCCGTCATACTCCGCTCTAGGC
>CBDVCL010000223.1:0-4736 GCA_965372475.1 uncultured bacterium
GGCATCGACGCCGCCGCGCTCGAGGCGGAACTGCTGGTGGGTTTGGCGTGCTGTATCTCCAGGACGAAGCTGATGGCCTCGCCTGATAAGAAACTCACGCGCAGACAAAGCGTGCGCCTGCGCTCGCTGTTGCGCCGCCGCCTCACGCGGATCCCCTTTGCCTACCTCAGCGGCGAGAAAGAATTCCGCGGGCTTTCCTTTCGCGTCGGCCGCGGCGTATTCATTCCCCGCCCGGAGACGGAGCTGCTGGTTGAGCTGGCGCTCAAAGAAGCAGCAAGGTTGGCTGGGGGCAGTGCCGCCGACATCTGCGCCGGTTGCGGCGCACTGGCAGTTGCCTTGGCTTATGAGCTGCCGCTTGCGTGGAAGATCCTGGCCACGGATATCTCACCTGGCGCCTTAAAGTATGCCAGTCTCAACTTGAAAAGACATAATTTGACCCGTAGGGTCAAATTATTGCGCGGCAACCTTTATGCTCCCCTCAAGCGGCTGCCAACGCGGGGAGGATACCAACTGCTCGTCGCTAACCCGCCCTATGTCGCCGAGCGGGACAAGCGCGGTCTACAGCGGGAAGTGGCGCGCGAGCCCGGCGCGGCCTTGTTCGCCGGCTATTACGGGCTGGAGATCATAATCAGGTTGGTCGTCGAGTTGGATGGCCTTCTCGCGCCTGACGGGGCGCTTATCTTCGAGCTTAGCCCCGAGCAGGTCGCCGCCGTGCGCAAACTGCTAAAGCCCCGTTTTCGCCAGGTGGAGTTCCACAGGGACCTGGCGCGACGATACCGTGCTGTTGTGGCGAGATATCCGTTTGTGCGGTAATCGGCAGTCTGGAATCGAGTCTTGGCGGCATCGATCTCGCTGGTCCGAAGTGCGGCGATTTGTCATATTTCTTGGAGGTTAATCGCCGCCGACCGGTTTCGCCGGTCGTCCAACGCGGTGATGATTATTTCTTGCCAACCAGGCAAGCTTTACGTATAATACGTCTCGTATATAACAGGAGGCATACTGATGAAGAAGACGATTGTGATGGCGTTGGGTCTGCTGCTCGTGCTGCCGCGGCTGTGCGCGGCGGATGACGCAAGTTCCCTGGTGCGACAGCTGCAGTACGGCGAGGCCAAGAAGAGGGTCAGGGCCGCCGCAGCGTTGGGGGAGATGGAGGGAACGGAAGGCAACGCTGAGTTGATAAAGGCCATCGGCGAAGACGACGCAAAACTGCGCCAGAAGGCGGCAGAAGCGCTGGGGAAGAGAAGGGTAGCATCGGCGCTGGAACCTTTGAAGAAAGCCTTGGAGGATATCGAGGTGAAGGTGCAGAAAGCCGCCATTCTGTCCCTGGGCCAGCTGGGCCTGCCGGCATCGGTGGAGCCGCTTGCGGCCTTGTCCGTAAACGCGGAAAAGGGCCGGCAGAAGGAGGCGGTGGAAGCCCTGGGCGTGGTGAACCAGCCCAGCGCCTTTGAACCCCTGCTGGTGGCGTTGGCTGACAAGAAACTCAGTAAGCAGGCTCGCAAGGCCATAGAGAAGCTTGCTGCGGCCGCGACGGATGAGCAACTGACGGGTAACGATTCTCTCAGGAACGCTGATGATTGGATGCGCAAGTTCGCGGCAAAAACGCTTGGTGAACGCAGGTGTGTTGCGGCGGTCGAGCCGATATGCCAACTCCTAAAAGATCAACTCGCCGCCGTCAAGGTCACAGCGGCGGATGCGCTGGGCCTGATCAACGAGAAGACGGCCACGCCGGCTTTGCTCGAGACCCTGCGCGACAAGGAGTCGGATACCAAGGTAAGGCTGGCGGTTGTGAAGGCCCTGCGGTCCCTGGCCGATCCGGAGGCCGTTCCGGTCTTGGCGGAGGCCCTGCAAACGGATGTCGACGCCAAGGTCAAAGAGGAAATCGCCGTGCTCCTGGGTGAGCTCAAGGGGGAGGCGACGGTAGGGCCGCTTATCGCTGCCTTGGGGGATAAGTCCTCGGGGGTGAGGCGTGCCGCGGCCGTCTCGCTGGGCCAGGTGATGGATAAGCGGGCGTACATTCCCCTGCTGGAGAAGCTGGTTGACAGCTCCAAGAAGGTAAAGGGAGCGGCGCGGCAGTCGCTGCAGGCGATAGAGACGCTGGTCAGCATCGACGAGGTAATAGACGCGCTGGAGAGCAAGGAGAAGAGCGTGCGTATTTACGGCACGGAATCTCTTGCCAAGCTGGGTGACGCGAAGGGAGTGCAACCGCTAATAGACACGCTCAAGGATGTGGAGGAAGAGGTGAGGATCGCGGCGATAACCGCCCTGGGACTGTTGAAGGACGAGCGGGCGGTGAAGCCGCTGGTGAAGATGGCGCGGGACGAAACCCAGGCCGTTAAGGCAACGGTGATCGGTGCCCTGCCGGCATTCGGGTGCGACCCGGAGATCGAAGGCTTCCTGCAGTACATGTTGACCGACAAGAGCAAAGACATCCGCGAGGCGGCCGTCGCGGCCCTGCAGGAACTGGGCGTGGCGCCCCCTGCGGCCGAGGCGGAGGAGAAGACGGAGGCGGAACCAGAGGCGGATGATGATCAAGACCTGGCTCCCGGCGAGGAAGCAGAGGTCGAAGACGAGGGCCTGGAGCCGGATGAGTGAATTATGAATTCTGAATGTTGAATGCTGAATTGAAAGGCCTAGGCATGATGCAATTCATAATTCGGCATTCATAACTCAGAATTCCACACTGTGCCTGTAAGAGTCAAGAAAGGGAATCAACACGCCCTGCTCAAGGCAATATTCCTCCTCGCCTTCATCCTCTACGCTCTCTATCTTGCCCTTGCCTCCCTCGAACGCATCGGCCCTTCGCTAGGCCTGCCGCTCTGGCTTGTCTTCCCCGTCGAGGGCTGGGCGTTTCTCCCCTTCAAGCTGTTGTTGAACGGTATCCTCGTCGCCTTGTTCGCCCTGTTCCAGTTGTGCGTACTGCTCTGGGGCCGCGCCGTCTTCTCGCGCTTGCTCGCGGGGCTGAAAGGCTGGGAGGAGGCGCTTACCTCCTACGCGCTTGGTTTCGTTGCCCTCTCGAGCTTTCTCTTCCTGCTGGGGTGCCTCGGTTTACTGTACCCCCTTGCTTGCTGGCTGATCGTCGCCTTGCCGATCTCCCTGGAACTGCGTAAGCGCGGCAGCGCGGGCTTGAAAAAGTTGCTGCCATGGGGCGCGCTCAGGGGAAAGCTACCACGCCTTGCCCTCTTGATGCTCTTCTTCACCATGACCTCGGCTTTGGCGCCGCCTATAGCCTGGGACGCGTTGGCTGATCATCTTAGGAATGCCTATTATTTCAGCTCACGCCATTCCCTGTTGCAGATAGAGGGCAACTTCACCTCGAACTACCCCGGTGGCATGACCTTGCCCCTCGCCTTCTGCCTTTCTCTCGCATCCTTCCTTGGCGCCGATAGTGATATACTCGCCAAGCTGTTAAGCTGGTCCTTCTACCCGATGACGATTCTCCTGCTCCTGGCTATCTCCCTGAAAGGAATAAGCGAGGGAGCCAAGCGTGTTTCCGTGATGGTCTTTGTCGTGGTGCCCTGGTTCTTCTACCTTTCCTGCGACGCTTACTTCGAACCGGCGCTGGCCTTCTTCCAGTTGTTGACGCTGCTGCACCTGTTAACGTATCTTGAACGGCGGCATACCGCTTCGCTCGTTATCGCGGCGCTGCTGGCGGGATTCGGTATGGCGGTGAAATACCCCGGCCTCTTCGGTGTCTTGGGGGCGATGGGCCTGCTGCTCGTCTTCCTGCGCGAACGTGCCTGGAAGCCACTGGTGCTCTTCGCCCTTGTCGCCTGCCTGCCCGTGCTGCCATGGCTGGTGCGCAACTACCTGCAGACGGGCAACCCCTTCTTCCCCCTGTTCTACGGCATCTTCGGCGGCAGCGGTTACAGCGAATACGACGCGGTGCACCAGGCCGTTGACAGCCTGCGCGCGAGCTATCAGGGCATCGTGGGGTACTTATGCTATGTGTTTGCCCGTCCCTTCAGCGATTCCCCCCTTGACTGGTATCCTTTCAATTTCTTTCCCCTCTATCTGCTGTTCATTCCCTTCGTTCTTATTCGTCTCAAGCGCCGTTCCGCCGTCGGCGCGTTGATCCTTTACACGCTGTGCTTCTATGTCTTCTGGAGTCTGGTCACCAACGAGGGGAGGCATCTCCAGGTGCTGGCTCCCGTGCTTGCCCTACTGGTCGGCATCGGTTATCGGCGTTTGCTCACCAGCGGCTGGTTAGCTGAGCCCGTTGTCAAGCTGACCCTGGCCTGCCTGCTTGCGCTGGCCGCCTTCCAGTGCCTGCTGGGGCAGTTAACCTACAGCCGTCCTTACAGCGCGGCGCTGGGATTGCAGACGAGAGAGGGGATGTTGCGCTCGCATTACTCCGATCACGCATACCTCTGGGCGAGGCGCGTGGCGAACGATCTAGCGGGCAGGCAGATCAGCGGGGATTCGAAACTGCTCTTCGCGCATCACTTCTTCAGCTACGGTTTCACTCAACAATGCTACCAGGACTACCCTTTCGCCGAGCCGCACCTGGTCAAGTTCCTGCGCAGAGCGGAAACTCCGCGCCAGATGTTCGAGCTCTTGCGGCAGAGGGACATCCACTACCTGTTCTATTTCCCCAAGACGGCACGCTTCATGGCCGGGGGCTGGCTGGACGTGGAGGTCAGCGAGAAAGAAATAGAGGTATACCGCGGCTTCGTCTGCCGGTATCTTGAGCCTGTTCTCGGGCGCGAGGACGCCATGATATACGAGGTAAAGGAGCT
>CBDVCL010000224.1:0-4711 GCA_965372475.1 uncultured bacterium
CCGCCTATCTTGCTGCCGATTTCAGAGGCGCATTCGTAGAATGCGTTGAACTGCTTCTCCCTAATATATCCTGCATCAAGCGCGATATAGAGATGGGACTTCAACTCCCCCGCCGAGCCCTTCGCCATTCCCAGAAACCGGCGAAACTCCACGTCGCCCCTCCTCTCGAATCCTTCCGCGATATTGGCCATGATTGAAACAGCGGCTCTTCTGATTTGATCACGGAGGCCGAAGTCCCTGGAAAAAGGTCCTTCTTTGCTTGCGTCGTAGATCTTGCCCGTCAATTCCCGAGCTCTCTGCCAGGCATCAATATCCTCAAATCTCGCGATCTTCGCCATGACATCCTCCTTTCAAGGGGTTTAGGTTCCTGACCCGTGACGCGCCGCTAGCATGCCCCGCAGGGATATACAATCAGTTTGTCCCCGAAGGGGGTGACACGCGACGTCTGATATTACTCTACCACCGCCACCCGACAAGAACGGACCTTTAGAAAAAAGAAATAGGCCCGCGCAACTGCGCAGACCTATTCTCTAGCAAAGCGTCCCTACCACGCTAATCTGACCCGCGACACGCGACGCGAGACACGAGACAAGATTACTTCTTGACGATAACCTTCATCGTCTCAGTCCAGGTGTCCGTTTCCACGGTCACAATGTAGACGCCGCTGGCGACGATTGAGCCGCCTGCGTTGACGCCCTCCCATACCGCCGTGAAGCTGGCGTTCCGCATACCGTCCACCAGCGTCTTTACCAGTGCGCCCGTCATATCATAGATAGTGACCTTGACCATGGTGGGATGGTCCAGCTTGATCTCGATCACCACCTTTTCCCCTTTCGTCGGATCGATGACACTGTTCTTCACCAGCACTTTCTGCGCGGAGGGGCTCGTTTCTTTTTTGAAGCCGCCGTCCGATATCCCCACGTTGCCGGCGATGTCCCTGCCTGTGACGATGATGGCATTAAGGTCGCTCTCCCCCATGCCGAGCGTATACTCACAAACGAAGGTGTTACCTCCCGCGTAGCTGAAGCTCGCCGTGATGTCGTGCTCGGGTTGTGTCCCGCCCTGCGGCACCACCTTCACCTCGTCCAGGGCGTTCCCGGCTATCTTCTCTGAGGCGACTATCCTGATCTCGATAACGCCGGGGGCGGAGGGGTCATAGACGGCGACCACCTGGAAGGTGGGGGGAACGGAGTCCACTATCGGCGGGAAGGGAACGGTCGTGCTGGTGACGGTAGAGGTGGCAGTGGCGCTGCCGGGAACAGCAGGCAGCGTGCAGGTAGGGGTGATGGTGCGCGTCGCCGACGGGGTATCGGTGCAGGTATGGGTGGGCGTAACGCTGGGAGTGCCGGGGCCAAACGGCGTGGCCGTGTTAGTAGGGGTAAAGGTAGACGAATGCGTGCCGGGAACGCCGCCCGGGGTGTGGGTCCTGGTATGCGTGGCCGTCTTGGTCGGCGTGTCCGTAGACGTGACGGTATAGGTAATGCCTCCGAGAGTTTGGGTCTCGGTATGCGTAGGCGTATGGGTCGGCGTGCCTGTGGGCGTCCCGGTGCCGGGAATGCCGGGAGTGTTAGTCGGCGTATGTGTCTTGCTGACACCACCCGTCGGGGTTTGTGTAGAGGTGAATGAATACGTACA
Organism: uncultured bacterium; assembly: GCA_965372475.1. GTDB lineage: Bacteria > Oederibacteriota > JAUXIB01 > JAUXIB01 > JAUXIB01 > CBDVCL01. The sequence goes on from CBDVCL010000224.1 coordinate 1,636, forward strand.
GCAGTTCCCAGTCAGGCTCGGGGTGTGGGTACGCGTCTCCGTCAAAGTGGGTGTGCGCGTGAGGACAACGGTGGGCGTAACGGTCAAGAAGCCCGCCGTCGAGACCCGCAAGTAGTACAACCTATAGATACAATTGGAGCCGCCAACGGGACAATAACTCTCATGCATCACGAAATAGGTGCCGTTGGCGGGAGCGGTCCAAACGATCTTAGCGCTGATGCCAGGGAAACCAACGAAGCAGAAAGGAGTTGAATTTTCATCTGACGCGAGTAGCGTGGTGCCGTCGGTATCGTAGAGATAGAGCATGGAGACCACAAGATCCCTATTGTCCCAAGTATCGATAATGTACTCCTGCCCGGCAACGGCGTCGAACTTCACCCAGTCCTGGTCAAAATCATTCAGCTCATGGTATTGGCCCACAGCATCATTGATGGGAATCCAATTGGCCTGGAGATAGCTATCATCCACCTCCCCGCCATCGCAACAGTAGCAATGCGTAGGGGTAGCCGTATACGTAGGAGCCGCCGATACTACCGGCAGGAAGACAATCGCTGAAACAAGGCCGACCAAGATCAGCTTAGTCGACTCTCTCGCAGTTCCGTTCATCTTTTCTATCATCTTCATCGTCCTCGTTTGCATACCCGCGTCATTGTTGCTATCTATACGTTGGCTAAACAGGTTTTGTAACGCGGATTATCGGCCATCAGCAAAAACGTAGGGGCGTATTGCAATACGCCCCTACTTGTTGCGGGAACAGCTTACGCTGTTCCTTTATTTTTTCACTATCACCTTCCTCGTCTCCGACCAATCCTCCGTCTCGATGGCTACTATATATACCCCGCTGGAGACGATCCTGCGCCCCGCGTTGACGCCCTCCCAGGCGACGTCGAAGCTTGTCGCCTTGACCTCGTCCACCAGCTTCTTTATCACCGCCCCCGTAAGGTCATAGATGGTGACCTTTACCCGCATCGCCCGCTCCAGCTTCACGCATATCGTCATCTTACCCCCGCGCGTGGGGTCGAGGACGTTGTTGAGCACCGTGACGTGGTCCACTATCACCGGCGTCTCGGTAGGCGTGGGAAGGAGGGGCGAGCAGTCGCCCACGGCGAAGACATCCGATACACCATTGGTGTCCGCCGCGCCAACCAGGCCGTTGGCGAGCGACTGGAAAGCCACGCACACGCCGTCGCCGCTGATGCCGGGCACCTCGCTATTGCCGTTCCCCTCCCCGCCGCCAGAGTCCACGCTTACCCTAGCCACGCTGCCCGCCTGGCGGTCGTGCACGAAGATATCAATGGCGCCGTTCGTGTCCCCGGCGACCAGGTCACTGGCGGAGGACTCGTAGGCGACGTAGCGACCGTCGGCGCTGATGGCGGCGTAACGACTGCCGGCGTTCGCCTCGCCTCCCCCGTCGTCCACGCTCACCCGCTCGATGGTGCCGGCCTGGCAGTCATAGACGAATACATCATTGACGCCGTTCGTATCGGCAGCGACCAGGTCGCTGGCCGGGGACTGGAAGGCAACATATCTGCCGTCCCCGCTGATATCCGGCCAGACGCTGTCCGCGTTCGCCTCGCCTCCCAGGTCGTCCACGCTGACCCTGACGATGGTATCCGCCTGGCGGTCATAGACGAAGACGTCCCTGAAGCCGTTATTATCATTGCCGACGCCCAGTAGACTGGTGGCCTCCGACTGGAAGGCCACGTACCTGCCATCCGCGCTCAACTTCGGCAGCAGGCTGTCACCGTCCCCCTCGCCCCCGAGATCATCGACACTCACCCGTTCTACGCTATCGGCCTGCCGGTCGTAGACAAATACATCGGTCTTGGCATTCGTATCGCCGGCCACCAGATTTGTTGCTCCGGACACGTAAGCCACGTAACGGCCGTTGCCGCTGATATCGGCCCCGCCACTGGCCCCGTTGGCTTCGCCGCCTCCGTTGTCGACGCTGACCCTCTCCACGACCCCTGTCTGACGGTCACGCACGAAGACATCATTGAAACCGTTCGTGTCCCCGGCGACGATGTTGCCGGATTGCGTGCTGAAAACGGCGTACCTACCATCATCGCTCAGCGCGCCGACGTCGCTGAGCAGAGCGCCCTCAACACCGCCATTCCCCTCGCTGACACGTTCGACCGTGCCCGCTTGCCGGTCATAGACGAACACGTCCTTGACACCATTAGTGTCCCCCGCCCCGATCAGGTTGGTCGCTTCGGACTCAAACATCACGAGCCTGCCGTTCGAGCTGAGGCGCGTGGAATAGCTGGCCGCGTTGCCCTCCGCGCCAACATCGTCCACGCTCACCCGCTCTATCTCCTGCGCGCACAAAGCTCCAGCGCACGCGAACACCAAGGCTGACATCATAAGTCTCTTCACCGCTCACACCTCACTTTTTAACGATTATCTTCTTGATATCCCTGAAGCTTTCCATCTCCATCACCAGCAGGTAGACGCCGGCCGCGACGGCACGCTTGCGCCCGTTGTCGCCGCGCCAGTAGAACGTCTTCTCGCCGTGCAGGGCGCCCTCGAAGAGCTTGGCAATGATCTTGCCCTGCAGGTCGTATATGGTGAGACTAACCCGCCCCTCGCCGCACACCACTATGCGGGCACGTTCCTTATTGGGGATGTTGATCACGTTATGGAAAACCGTTATCGAGGGGCTCGTAATCGGCGCCCTTACGGTTGGCTGGATAGTAGGCCGGGGTGTTCGCTCCTTTATCATCGCCGGCACGGCGGCCCCACCCCCCTCCGAAGAGGGGGCGCCGCCGGGGGAAACGGCGCGTCCGCTGAACTGCAGATGGCCGGTGCCCACTCGCGGCTCGCCTGCGCTTTCGACCTTGTTCGGGGCAGAGACCACCTCTTCGGCTTCGCTCGTGGCAGGTCGGGGCGCCACTGCATCCGCCTGAGGATATTCTTTGCCTGACGTAGGGGCGGGTTTCAAATCTGCCCTTACATGCTCGGAATCCGCAATGACAGCATCTGGTGTGGGCCCCGAACCAGGGACTCCGTCACGGTTCGGGGCAGGCGCAGCACCCGCCTCCGCCAAAGGGCTACGGCGAGGCTGGCCCGCCTCCGC
>CBDVCL010000225.1:0-4697 GCA_965372475.1 uncultured bacterium
CCGACCGAGCGAACTATTCAGTATGCCGGCGTAAGAGACAGCGACCAGTAGTCCGAATAGGCGGCCGTAGCTTCCCAGCCAGACGAAGAAAGAAAAAAACACCAGGGCCAGCAACATCCCGGTCCCTTTTAGCAGCAAGACATCGAGGCCAAAAGCAATGACGCGGCGCAGAAAGGCGAACTCGGCCCGGCCAATGGACTTGGGCGGCGACTTCTTTGCTTTACGGTCAGCGGCGGCAGACTGTGGCAAGCCCACCTTGCGCACGATGGCGCGTATGTCCTTGTCGGTAACGCGGGAGAGTTTCTTCTCCTTCACCTTCTCCTGGACGTGCCGACGCAGGTCGTCAATCACTTCATCGGCATCGGTTTCTTCGGCGTCCAGCGCGTTTCGCGCTCTTGACAGGTATTTCTCCAGTTCTCTTGCGGCTGAGCTCGTCCATTCCGGCATTTCTATTTCCCCCTTGTCTGTATTGATCTCGTACCATGCGAGAGCGTCTCAAAATAGGCGTTCATCAGCTTTGCCGTGCGCCGTCCCTCGGCGGTCAGCGAGTAATACTTCCGTGCCGGGCCCTCGCTCGATTCCTCGAGCCGCGCCTCGATCAGGCCCTGGCCGCGCAGCCGCGAGAGCAGGGGATAGACCGTTCCCTCGGTAACGTCCAATCCCGGTACGGCGACGAGCATCTTGACCAGGTCATAGCCGTACATCTCTTTCGAGCGGAGGGAGTTAAGGATGCATAATTCCAGCACCCCCTTGCGCACCTGGATGACCCAGTTGTCTATCAAAGCATCGCTCATCGCTCCTCCGTTCTAATGACTGTCGACGACCAAGTACATGGTATCACATAGTAGTGTGATGTCAAGGGCTATTTTACGCTCGAGTAGTAATGATGTGAGGCATTCATTTTTCTCTTGACAGCGATAATAGCATGTAATACAATAAACGGGAGTATTAACCCTTCACCCGTGCTCAGGGGTTCCGCCCCTTGGGGCTCCACGGAGGCGAGATAATGGCAAAGGAAGAGCCGCAGAAGAAGCTTCGCTTTACTTTTCAATTAAGGGAAGACGTTATAGAGAAGGCGCGCGACGCGGTCTACTGGACGCCGGGGGTGACCTTGGCCTCGTTCGCCGAGGAGGCGTTCATCCAGCTCATCGCCCAGATGGAGAAGGCGAACGGCAAGCCGTTCCCGTCCAGGTCGGGGCAATTGAAGGCGGGAAGGCCGATCAGTGGCGGAGCGGAGTATTTCAAGCGGAACAAGCGGAAGGGAGCATGAGATGCGGGACATAAAAGCATATCTGAACGAAATCAAGAGCCGGTCTGCTCCGAGCGGATACAAGGCAGTGAATGACGTCACGTTGCCGGGAGGGCAGGTCGCACGGCTCGTCCTGATGAGAAGGCGTTTCATGTGGCGTGATCTGTCAAGGATTACGGAGCTGATCGTAGTGGCCGAGTATGACAAGGCCGATATCGCAGACATCCAGGCCCTTGCCGATGCGGCAATAGCATATTTCAGGAAGACGGTCAGGTTCGTTCTGCCGCCGGGGTTGCATCATTTCGTGAGTGTGATCCCCTGCGTGGCCGCGAAAACCTTCACACCAGAAGCGGGCAAGTATGCCAGCTCGCCGCCGCGCAGGCACTGGATAGTGGGCGAGCTACCGGTGCTGTATGACCTGGGAACGGGCGAGGCGCATTACTTCCGTGGCTACCGCTATTACACCTTCTATTACATGCGGGGAATGCAGGAAGCGGCGAAGGAGATCCTAGAGGGCGATTCGCCCGAATCTGAAGTGGACACGGTTGACTTCGATGCTACGGCATATGACAAGCGAAAGCTCATAAATCCGGAGTACCGCCCTGCGCTGATTGTCGTAGCTGGTGCGGCGATAGGGCTCGGCGTCATGTATTGGTATGGCCACAGGTCACTTAGCCTACCACCTATGCTTATCACAGGGGCAGGCCTACTCGCGTTTGGCTTGATGGGCGTGTTTATCGTTCGCGCTGTGAATAGGATTCGAAAGAAGCACGTCGGCTATGCTGTCCAGGCGGGGGCTGTCGTCTGTCTCGTCCTCTACTTTGGCTCTTGTGCTGTTGAATATGGCGGCCAGTTCCTCGTCAGTTTGCTGTGGCTTCTGGCGATTATGTACGGCGTTCTCTTCGTCCTCCTGCACATAGGCGAATGGTTCCGCCGCCGCAAGATTTGATTCTACCTTTCCATGTTGTTTGCTTGTGCGCGGCCTCTAAGGTCGCCCTCTTATATATTGTCCCAGGGCAGGCCCTGAACCGTTCACGCTGAGTTTACCGTGTACCCGAGTATCACGAGTGGTACATGGCTCGGGTACAGGGTAAACTTCAGCTGGTCCAGTTGACCGAAAGATCCAGAAAGGACAGGTCCGTCCAAAAACGATGTTCCGCGGTGAATCTCAGCATCAGACCCACCGACCGAAGCAACAATCACGCTAAACCCCACCTGGCGTTGACTATGTTCTATATCTTTGGTATCTTAGGCATGACCCTTGTGCCGAAGTGCCGGAGGTACCGGTAGCGCCTGAGGGCACGCCCTGAGTGGGAGTTAGAGAGGGAAGGTGAGGGGGATATCGGCGTGGGAGATATGATGAGTCAGAAGAGATGGACAGTTCTTGCCTGCCTTCTTGTTGTGGTGGGCACCGTGTGGGGTGCTGATAACAGCAGGAAACCCGTCTTTATCATTTGGCAATTCGAGAACAAGGGAGAGGTGGAGGACTACTGGCTGGGCCCGGGGCTGAGCGCGCTGATCGACGGGGACCTGCGTGAGGTGAATGGCCTCGTGCCTTACCCGGGCGTACAGGGGTCGGGCGTCGGGGAACAGAAGGGGATGCGTGAGAACAGCAAGGAACGGGGCGCGGATTTTATGATCTGCGGCAGTTATAAGGCCGGCGAGGAGAAGGTCGAAGTGGAAGCGCACTTGGTAGAGACGAAGCGCGGCAGGATGATCAAGACGCTCGCCTTGTCGGCGCCACGGGCAGAATTGTTTGCGTTGGAGGACAAGATCGTTCTCGCCCTGCTCAAGGCGGCGGCGGATGTAGAGGTGAAGGGCGTGCGCAAGGTGCTGTTGAAAGACAGCGAAGTCAAATGCATTCAGAGGGTGCCGACAACGAACTTCAAGGCCTTTGAGGAATTCGCGCGCGGCGATGATATGCAAGGCCACGATCCCCGCAAGGCGCTCGAGCATCTCGAACAGGCGATAGCGCTGGACGGCGATTATTACGATGCGCTGTACGAGGCGGGCTATCTTTCCGCCCGGGTATTGAGTGATTTCGAGAACGGGCTCGGTTACCTGGCCAAAGCAGAAGCGCTGTGCGCGAAGAACCAGGCCTGGGCCGTAAGGCACGTGGAGACGCTGATGGCTATTGGCGGCGTTTGTGATTCCGCCGCCCAGCACGACAAGGCAATACAACACCATCTCAAGGCAAGCGGGATAGTACAAGACCGGGGCTTGCAGGATACCTACCTGTCCGCGACACTGAATCGTTGCCTTGCCACTTCCTATTGGAACAAACGGGACCTCGATCTGGCGCTCGCCTCCCTTCAAGACGCGCGAAGCGCGCATCAAGCGTTGGGGCTTGACAAGACGATGCTGTACGCGGGAGTGCTCACGAGAACTGGCTACATCTACCATCAGCAACTGGATTACGATAAGGCCTACGACTACTATGCCCTGGTACTCAAATTGATGACGGAATTAAACGCCAAGGGAACGACGGACTATCTGAACATGCTGACCAGCTTTGCCATCGTATGCGAGCACCTGGACCATCCCGAGCTGGCGCGCAAGTACCTCAATGAAGTCAAGAACACCCTGGCGAATCTACCCCAGGGGGGAACGCCGTCGCACGCTCACCTGATGTTCGGGATCGGAGAGATCTACCAGACGGACAGGAATCCCCTCAAGGCGCTTGAGTATTACCGCCGCTCAAAGAAGCTGATGGATAAATTCTATCTCGGCGGCACCTATAATTACGCGGTGCTGATGAAAGCGATGGGCGACGCCTACCGCGACAGGCGGAACTACGTTGAGGCGAAGAAACACCATCGCCAGGCAAGAGACATCTACGAGAATCTCGGCCAAAAGGACACCCTGGTGTACGGCGGCACAGTGGTGGCGATAGGGATGGACCTGGAAAGCGAAAAGCGTGTTGACCTGGCCCTGTCACATTACCTGGACTACCTGGCGATAAAAGATAAGCACGGTGAGCACAACACGCTCGATTACAGCTACTGCTGCAGCAGGATCGGAGATATCCACCTGGGTGCGAAAAAGGCATCTCTGGCCCTGCCATACTACGAGGAGGCGAAGAAGATCCTCGAGGCGCTCGGGGAGCAGGAGAAGATCGAGTACGCGTTTATGCTTTATAAGCTTGGTGATACCTACGAGAAGCGGGGCCGGGACGCGGACGCGGGAAAGATGTTCGCGGCGGCCCACCAGCTCTTTATGCGTCTCGGCTGGAAGGGCAGTGAGAGAGACGCGGCGCGGAAGAGGGCCAAGTTCCTGCAGCGGAAGTGATACAGCCGGGTGACTGTCACCGTGACTGCATGAATCACTTCATCCCCCCCTTGACGGGGGGAGACGGGTAGGCTTCTTCATCTCGAGAGGGGGGTGGAAGCCAGACCCCTATTTCTGTCACAGGACCGTGATAATGTGGTAGTGAGGGAGTAGAAGGCGC
>CBDVCL010000226.1:0-4684 GCA_965372475.1 uncultured bacterium
CGCACGCGCGCGGAGCAGAGGCCGGCGATCTGCAGGGCGGTCTTCACCGGGCCGGGGTTTGTCTCCAGGAACAGCGCCCGCACCAGGGGCAGTAACTTCAGATGCTGTTCTCGCGCCTTCTCCGTTTCCCCCGCCTCGAAGGCCACTACCATCTTGCGTATCTCGCCGGGCAGCAGGTTGGAAAGGACAGAGATGACGCCACTGCCGCCCACCGAAAGGATAGGCAAGGTGAGGGAATCATCCCCTGAAAGGATGATGAAATCCTTGCCGCAGGCGTTCCTTACATCGCTCACCTGGTTCAGGTCGCCGCTCGCCTCCTTGACACCCACGATGTTCTTGATGCGCGACAAGCGCACCATGGTCGCGGTCGCGACATTGACACCGGTGCGCGACAAGATGTTATAAACGATAAGTGGCAACTTGCTCGCCTCGGCCACCGCCTTGAAGTGTTGATACAATCCCTCCTGGGTCGGCTTGTTGTAATAGCCGGTGACGTGTAATGTGCCGTCGGCCCCGACCTTGGCGGCGTGCTTGGTATACTCGATCGCTTCCTCGGTGTTGTTAGATCCCGCTCCGGCCAATACCGGCACGCGCCTCTTGACAGCATCCACAGTCAGCTCGATGACCTTCTTGTGCTCCTCGGGATTCAGGGTCGGAGATTCACCGGTCGTACCCACAGGCACTATGCCCTGCACCCCGTTCTTGATGCCGTATTCTATGAGCTCAACGAACCTGGTCTCATCGACGCCCTGGTCCTCCTTGAAGGGGGTCACTATTGCGGTCATTACGCCTTTAAACATACGCCCTCCTTTAGTCGTTCCTCGTGCCTGGCATTTCGCATTTCGCCTGCCTGCGGCAACGACATGCCCCGCACCATGCACGACGCACTACTTCACACTGACTTCTCCTTCATAAACAACACTGACTGGTCCCGTCAGGGTCATGCCTGTGAAATCAGGGGCGCGCCCCTGCAAGCCTATCTTGAGTACCTCGCCGCTGCGCGTACGCAAGCTCAATGACGCCCGCGCCTTGCCAAGCGCCACCGCGATAACCGCCGCGGCGCAGGCGCCCGTGCCGCAGGCCAGGGTCTCGTCCTCGACGCCCCGCTCATAGGTACGGATCGCGGCCGCGCCGCCTCCCAGGCGCACAAAGTTAGCATTGCTACCCGCCGGGCAGAAGCGACGGTGATACCTGATGGCGCGGCCCAGCTCGAAGACGTTAACCTTCTCCACGTCACTGACAAAGCGCACGGCGTGCGGCACGCCCGTATTCACGGTATGCACGACCAGGCTCCTGCCTGACTTCAACTGTAATCTAACCCCCAGGCGCAGATCACTTGGCGGCGGCATTTCCAACTGGACCTTGCTCCCCCGCACCCGGGCCCGATGCGGCCCAGCCGGGGTTTCGATCACCATCTCTTTCCCGGCCGCTGCCAAGCGCCGCGCAAAGAACGCCGTACAGCGCGCGCCATTGCCGCACATCTCCACCTCGGAACCGTCTGAGTTAAGATAACGCATGCGCACGTCCGCTTTGCTCGACCGTTCCAAGGCGATCAAACCGTCTGCGCCAACCGCGGTGCGCCGCGGGCACAGCCTGCGCGCCAGGGCGGACAGGTTCCCCAGCTTGCCCCGGCGGTTGTCGACCATTATGAAGTCGTTTCCCGCACCGGACATCTTGGTGAATCGCAACAGCATCATTACCCCAGTATTGAGTATTGCCCCCTCCGGGGACTAACCGATATTAAAGATGTTAGCGGGGTGATGGGTATCGCGTAGCGCACAGCGCAAAGCGACACGGGCCTAGCCTGTCTTGCGTTACCAGTATTGGGTGCACTCAACACTCAATACCCACTACCCAATACCACTTATGTTTCCAAGCGAACCAAATCCCGATAGCTTTCCCGCCTGCGAATGACCCGCACCCGCCTACCCGAGACCATCACCTCCGCCGGCCTGGGACGAGCGTTGTAATTCGATGCCATGCTGGAACAATAGGCTCCCGCTCCTGTAAAAGCGAGCAGATCTCCCGACTCCAGCCTCGGCAGCCTCCTGTTCTTCGCCAACGTGTCGCTTGTTTCACATATAGGTCCGACAACAGAAGCGCGCACCGTCTCGCCCCGTCGCCGTTTCACCGGTTCGACATGATGGTATGCCTGGTACATCGCCGGCCTTATCAGGTCATTCATCGCGGCATCGACAATGAGATAGGTGTTCTTGCCGTCCTCCTTGCGATAGATAACCCTGGTCAATAAAAGAACGGCGGGCCCGATGATATAGCGGCCCGGCTCGATAAACACGCGTACCCCCATCCCCCGCAACGGCTTGAGCATATCCCTGGCGAAATCAAGCGGCGATGCCATACCCCTCCCCTCATAGCTCATACCGATACCTCCCCCGAGATTGATCACCTCCAGGGGAAATCCCCTGCTCCTGAATCCCTTCAGACAGCGGCGGGCATAGCGAGCGGTCTTGGCCAGGGGACCGGTACCGGTCATCTGCGAGCCGATGTGGAAATGGAGTCCAACTAACTCCACCGCCGCCACGTTCTCAATGGAACGCGCCGCGGCAATAGCCGCTTCCAGGGGCATGCCGAACTTATTGAAACTCCTCCCCGTGGTGATGTAGTGGTGCGTATCGGCGTCTATGTCGGGGTTGACGCGCAGGCAAATTCGGGCCTTGCGCCGCAGGGAACGAGCCAACGCCACTATCCTCGCCAGCTCTGCTTGCGACTCGACATTGACAACGCCGACGCCCGCCCTCAAGGCTGCCGCCAATTCATCGTCGGTCTTGCCCACGCCGGCGAAAACGATGTCCTCGCCGCGAAAGCCGGCCTTGCGCGCGATATAAAGCTCGCCGCCTGATACGATGTCCACCCCCGCTCCCTCCCGCCTCAGCAGGCGCAGCAGGGAGAGATTGCCGTTGCTCTTGACGGAGTAGAACACCCGGCAGCCCGGCGCAGGGAAGGCACGCGCCAGTTCGTGATAGCGCTCCACCAGCGCGGCCTCGCTGTAAACGAACAGCGGCGTGCCGTATCGCCTCGCCAGCGTCTCGAGCGGCACTTGCTCCGCGTGCAGAGCGCCTTTCTTGAAGCTGAATGTTTTATGTAGTCCAGGTATCATGTTCTCTTGTCGCGCGTCTCGTATCGCGTGTCGCGCGTCAACCGTGACGCGAGACCCGTGACCCGTGACACGTGACTAGCTTAATTGCTTTTTCAATTCCTCTATCCGCTTCTTGACCATAACCGGATTGGGGCCTCCGGGATGCTTGCGGCGCTTAAGCGCTTCCAGGGGGCTAAGCCACTTCTTCGCGTCACCCTTGAGCAGAGGCGAGAACGCTTTCCACTCCGCGGCATTCAAGTCGCCAAAACCCTTCCCCTCGTCCTCCAGCATGCGCACCAGCGCGCCAACTTTCTCGTGCGCCTTACGCATGGGAAGCCCCGCCTCTACAAGCCGCTCCATGATCTCGGCAGCCATGATGCTCTGGTCCTCGAGCACGGCGGCGCGCATCCTCTCTTCCACTACCTCGAGCCCTTCTACTATACGCGACATCATCTCCAGCGAAGCGAGCGCCGTTTCCACGGCATCGAACAACTGCTCCTTGTCCTCTTGCAGGTCACGGTTGTAAGCGCTGGGCAGGCCCTTCAAGATAGTGAAGAGGGCCACCAGGTCCCCCACCAAACGGCCACACTTGCCGCGTACAAGCTCCGCCGCGTCGGGGTTACGCTTCTGGGGCATGATACTGCTGCCCGTGGTGTGTTCCTCGGCGAGGCGCACGAAACCGAACTCGCGCGAAGAATAGACCACGAGCTCCGCCGCGAAACGGCTCAGGTGCATGCCGATTATGGCCAGGGCGCTCATGAACTCCAGCAGGAAGTCACGGTCGCTGACCGCGTCGAGCAGATTGCCCGCTGTGCCGCGGAAACCAAGCCGCTTGGCCAGCTTCTCGTAGTCCAGGCCGAGCGAACTGCCCGCCAGGGCGGCCGCTCCCAGGGGTGACTCCGCGCAACGCGCGATAGCGGCGTCGACGCGGTCTGCATCCCGGCCCAGCATGTGGCAGTAGGCCACGAGCAGGTAGGCGAAAGTGATCGGCTGCGCCCGTTGCAGGTGCGTGTAGCCCGGCAAGACCGTTTCCGTGTTCGCTGCGGCCTTATGCAGCAGGGCGAGGCGCAACTGGCGCAAGCCCGCCATCACCGCGCCGCCCATGCGCCGCAGGTAGAGACGCTCGTCGGTAGCCACCTGGTCGTTGCGGCTGCGCCCGGCGTGGAGTTTCTTGCCTATCTCGCCCAATTCTTCCTCCACCAGCATGTGGATGTCCTCTACCTCCGGCCCGGCCTTGAGTTTACCGGTCTCGATCTTAGCCCGTAATTTCTCCAGCTTGCCCTTTACCTGCCGCGCCTCGGACACCTTGAGAAAGCCGGCCTCGGCCAATGCCTCGGCGTAGGCGGTGTTTAGCTCTATCTCCTCGCGGATCAACTCCTGGTCAAAAGGCAATGACCAGCTAAAGAGCTCGAGCACTTTGTCCGTGGGCTTCTTGTACCGCCCGCTCCATTTCTTCTTCTTAGCCATGTCTCTCCCGGTATTGAGTATTGCCCCCTCCGGGGACTAACCGATATTAAAGATGCTAGCGGGGTGATGAGTATTGGGTAAAGCTCACTCAATAAGCAGAGCTTGTCGCTCCGCGATACC
>CBDVCL010000227.1:0-4679 GCA_965372475.1 uncultured bacterium
GTATATCTCAAATAGGGTAATAGCCATGGCAGCCGAGAGAGGTAAAGACGCTACTACGCGCCTGGGCGAAAGGCTGGTAGATGAGAATATCATCACCGGCGAGCAATTACAGGACGCCATCCACATGACGGAGGAGAAGAAGGTCTCCCTCGACGAAGCCCTGGTTCAGCTTGGTTACGTGAGCCAGGAAGTGATCCGCGCTTTCCAGGGAATGATTCTCAACCTGGAATACGTCGACCTCGGCTCTGTGAACATCCAGGAGGATGCGATCAAGGCCATCCCCGCCGAGATCTGCAAGAAATGGACCTGTATCCCGGTGGAGAAGGTGGACGGCACCGTCAAGCTTGCGATCGCCGACCCGAAGAACATCTACCGCTTGCAAGACATCGAGATAACGACAGGCGTGAAGATAGAGCCGATGCTTAGTTCCGAGGGAGAAATACGCAAGGCGATCAGCAACTATTATGGGGTAAAGGATACGGGCACCGGCGCCGAAGCGGAAGAGAAAGCCGCTCCGGTTGTAGAGGAAGAAGAGGAGGTGGAGGGCCAGTCAGAGGACTTGGGGGCGTACCTTGGCACTCTCAGCGAGGCCCACAAGGTAGAGGTAATGCAGCAGGATGAGGAGAGCGCGGAGGAGCTGGAGAAGGCGGGAGAGATGAAGCCCATCGTCAAGATGGTGAACATGATAATCCACGATGCAGTTCGGCGAGGCGCCAGCGATATCCACATGGAGTCATATGAGAAGACGTTCCGCTTGCGCTTCCGGCTGGACGGCGTCCTGCACAACCAGAAAGCCCCGCCCAAGAAACTTCAGAACCCGCTGATGGCCCGCGTGAAGATAATGTCCAACCTCGACGTGGCCGAGCGGCGCCTGCCGCAGGACGGGCGTATCCGCATGAAGATATTGGGCAAGGCGGTGGACTTCCGCGTTTCGATCATCCCGGTGGTAGGCGGCGAAAAGGTCGTGATGCGTATCCTCGACTCCTCCGGCCTCAACGTTGACATGACAAAGCTGGGTTTCTTGCCCGAGCACATGGTGATTTTCGAGAAATGCATCGCCGAGCCCTACGGCATGATAATGATCACGGGGCCGACTGGCAGCGGCAAGTCCACGACGCTTTACTCCGCCCTTTCTACGATCAACAAGGCGGATATAAACATCAGCACGATCGAGGACCCGATAGAATACAACGTGGCGGGGATAAACCAGATGGCGACAAAGAAGGAGATCGGGCTTGACTTCGCCAGCGGCCTGCGCGCCTTCCTGCGCCAGGACCCCGACGTGATACTCATCGGCGAGGTGCGCGACAAGGAGACGGCCGAAGTGGTAGTGGAGTCCGCGCTTACGGGCCACCTCGTCTTTGGCACCCTGCATACCAACGACGCACCCGGCTCGATCACGCGACTCGTGAACATGGGGGTGGAGCCCTTCCTTGTGACCAGCACCCTGCTGATGGCCATGGGTCAGCGGCTGGTGCGGCTGGTATGCTCGAATTGCAAGGAGGCCTACGAGGCGAGTGATAAGGAGAAGGACATCCTCAAGGCAGCGGCGGGGGAGAAACTGACTCTTTACAGGGGCGCGGGATGTGCCACCTGTGATGACAGCGGCTACAAGGGCCGGTCGGCGATCCACGAGATAATGATGATGACAGATGACCTGCGCAAGATGGTGGTGAAGAGCGCACCTACCGAGGCACTGAAGCAGCAGGCAATGAAGGAAGGTATGCTGACCCTGCGCCAGGTAGCGGAGCGCAAGGTGAAAGAAGGGCTTACCACGCTGGAGGAAATAATGCGGGTGACGAAGGAAGATTGACCGCTCGCTGATTGCGCTGATTTGGACGCTGATTACGCTGCGTGTGAGAACGCATGATTATGTGCAAGCCTGTAACGGAGTTGGCGCAGTGAGAGCACTGTAGTAATCCGCGTGATCTGCGGAGGGAACAGCCCGTATCCGCGTAATCCGCGGCAGGGCGTAGCCCTGATCAGTGTAATCCGCGATAGAGAGGGAACGAACGATGCAGAAGGTGCGCTTGGGCGATATGCTGGTGGATGAGAATATAATCACCACGGCACAGCTTAACGAGGCCGTGGAATACCAGAAGACAAAGAACGTTCGCCTGGGCGAGGCGCTTGTCAAGCTGGGCTTCGTCAGCGAGGAGGTGGTGGCATATTGCCTCGAGCGCCAGCTAAACATAAAATACATGAACCTGGAAGAGCTTGGCGATATCGACGCCGATGTGATCAAGCTGGTACCGGTTGAGCTGTGCAAGAAGTACCACGTCATCCCCGTGCAGGCCGGGGAGCGGAGCATCAGCCTGGCGATGATCGACCCTTTGAATATCATCGCCATCGACGACGTGAAGAACATCACCGGCCGCGAGGTGGAGCCGCTGATCAGCACCAAGTCGCAGATCGCCGACGCCCTGGAGAAGTACCACGGGTCGGGGGCCGCGGCGGGGATGGAAGAGGAAGCAACGGACTCGGCGCAAGCCCAGGAAGCGGCGATGGATGACATGATGGCGGACGTCGGCAGCCTGGAGGATGAGCTTGAGATCATTGAGCAGGACGATTCGGGGGAAGGCGGCCCAGGCGCTGGCGTGATGGATCTTACCGCGCTCGCGGGCGGCGACGCGAACGAACCGGTGGTCAAGGTGGTCAACCTTATACTCACCAAGGCCTTGTCGGCGGGCGCCTCCGATATCCACCTCGAGCCGTTCGAGAAGCACGTGCGTTGCCGCTTCCGCATCGACGGCATACTGCACGAGGTGGAGAAGATACCGAAGGAGCTGCAGGATCGCATGGTCTCGCGCATCAAGATCATGGCGGGGCTGAAGATAATGGAGCACCGCCTGCCTCAGGACGGGCGCATGAAGATCAGGATGCTGGGGCGGGAAAGGGACATCCGCATATCGATAGTGCCGCTGGGCATCGGCGAGAAGGTGGAGATGCGTATCTTCGATGCCAGCTCGCTGGTGCTGACCCTGTCTGACCTGGGCCTGCTGCCCGCGCACTTGAAGGAGTTCGAAAAGGCGATAAGCGAGCCGCACGGCATGATACTGATAACCGGACCGACAGGTTGCGGCAAGACGACAACGCTCTATACCGCCGTCAACCATATCAACACGGAGGGGATAAACATCACCAGCATGGAAGACCCTGTCGAGATCTATATGGAGGGCGTCAACCAGGTCGGCGTGCGCGCCGAGATAGGCTTGACTTACGCTTCAGGTCTGCGGGCTTTCCTGCGGCAGGACCCGGACGTGATAATGGTAGGGGAATTGCGTGACCAGGAGACGGGGAATATTTGTATAGAGGCAGCGCTCACCGGCCACCTCGTATTCGGCACCCTGCACACAAATGACGCCCCCTCCACGATCACGCGCCTGGTGAACATGGGCCTGGAGAGTTTTCTCGTCTCTTCGGTGATAATGCTCGTGGCGAACCAGCGCCTTGTGCGGCGCATATGCGGGGGCTGCAAGGAGGCTAAGCAACCGAGCGATGAGGAGAAGATGATGCTGGAGAAGACGCTCGGCGAAAAGGGCAGTGACGTGAAACAAATCTACCGCGGCGTGGGGTGTAACAAGTGTACGAAGACCGGCTACAAAGGGCGGCTGGCTTGCTTTGAGATGATGAGCTTTGACGAGACAATACGCCAGATGATAACCGAGGAGAAGACGACCCTGGAGTTGAGGCAACAAGCTGTGCGGTCGGGAATGCTCTCCCTGCGGCAGACGACGGGAATGAGAGTGCTGGAGGGCGATACGACGATCGATGAGATGGTGCGTGTAGGTAAAGAATACTGAGGGGAAGTCGGAAGCCGGATGTCGGAGGTCGGAAGCATCCGACTTCGGACTTCCTACCTCCGACTTCCATACTATGCTGAAGAACATCGTAATATCAATGCGGCCGACGCAGTGGACGAAGAACCTGGTCATCTTCGCCGGCCTGATATTCGCCAAGCGTGTTGGCGAGCTGGGTGACCTGCGGCGGGTGCTCTTCGCTTTCATTGTCTTTTGCCTGCTGTCCTCGGCGCTCTACCTGCTGAATGACGTCGTCGACGAGGAGAAGGACCGCCTGCACCCGGAGAAGAAGAAAAGGCCTGTGGCCAGCGGCAAGTTGAGCAAGAGCGTCGCCATGGCCAGCGCCGTGGCGATGATGGTGGTTGGCCTGCTGGCTTCGCTGGCCCTTGGCAACAGCTTCAGCCTCGTGGCGATGGTCTATGTCCTTCTTACTGTGTTTTACTCGCTCTTCCTGAAATCGCTGGTGATAATCGATATCCTGGTGATAGCCATCGGTTTCGTTCTCAGGGCCATCGCCGGGGCCTTGGCCATCGCGGTCAGTATCTCGCCATGGCTGCTGGTATGCACTCTCTTGCTTGCCTTGTTCCTCGCTTTGACCAAGCGGCGGAGCGAATTGTTGACGCTGGGTGCGCTCGCGCGCCGCCATAGGGAAACGCTGGGCGATTATAAGGGGCAGTTGCTTGATGTCCTGCTGGCGATAGTGTCGTCATCGGTGATAATCGCCTACGCGCTCTACAGCTTCACCTCGGGGCGGCATTCCACGGATATGATGTATACCCTGCCCTTTGTGCTCTACGGCGTAATGCGCTATCTTTTCCTTCTTTACGCGCGCGGCATGGGCGGGGCGCCGGAAAAAGTCCTTCTGCGCGACAAGCCTAC
>CBDVCL010000228.1:0-4656 GCA_965372475.1 uncultured bacterium
CCTAAGCATAAGTTGATTAAGGATACTAATCTGGTAGATTTTGAAGATCTTCTTCATTTTTCTTTTTTTCTTGGGGGGGTTTGGCGCTGCCTCGGGCCCCCCACCCCACCCCAGCGTCAGCATCATTCTCGTCCGGTCCGTATCTACATACTCCGCCAGGTGCGTCTGCTCAAACTCTAGCGCCGCGTCCAGCGTCAGGCGGCGGTATATTATCCCCGCGCCCAGCGAGAGCGCCCAGCCCTTGTGATAGAGTAGTCTTTCCACTCCTGAAGCAGCATCGTACTTGCTCATCGACTCGCCGATCGGCTCCAATACACTGCGACAGCCCAGGCGCAGGGCCAGGCGCGGCGGCAATAAGCCGAGAATATACTCCACTCCCCCTCCTATCTCTATCGACCCCGGCAGTTCCATCGCCAGCCCCGGCGCCAGCTCGGGGAAGAGCAGCTCCCCTGTCTTATTACGCGACAACTTGAAGCGGGGCCAGTTGACGGCCTCTAGCCCCAGGGCAAGTCTCATCCGGGCGCTGGGGCTCACCAGAAGCCCCAGCCTGAATATGGCGGGGAAATGCATGCTCGCCGGCCCGCCATATCCAAAAGTGGGGCCCTGCGCCTCCACGTAGTTCATGCCGTACCGCCTGCCGTAGCCCATGCCAAAACGAGCCGCCTCGTGCGGCCTGAAAAGCAGGCCCAGCCCTACCAGGAGGTCGGGCTCAAGCTCGTAGCTTAAACGCCCCGCCAGGGCCCCTTGCCGCTCTTGGTACCCCTTGCCTATCGTCGCTCCCATCACCAGTCCCGCGCAAAGCCAGCGCTTCAGCGGGTAGGTCGTTCCCGCGCCGAAGCCGAAGACATCACCCGCACCGCGGCGTTTCCCCGCCGCGGAACTGCTTACATCGTCAAGCTCCCACAAGCGGCTCGCGCCCAGGCAGAAGACCATCCTCCGGCCCCGTAGCCGCACGGGAACCGCCAGGGCCGCATGCTCAAGCGAGGCATGCCCCTGCGACACTGTCTCCTGCGCACCCGCGTAGCTCCTGCTAAAGTCGAGGTAGCTCAGGCCAGCCTGCGCCCCCACGCCATCAAGAAACCCAAGCGCCGCCGGGTTATCAAGCCATGCCGAGGGGCTACCGGCCACAGCCGCGAGCGCCCCGCCCATGGCCATATCCGCCGCGCTCCGGGCTGGCGCGTGGAAAGAGAAACCCATAGCAAGAAAATGAAAAGGTAGGAGGATCGATATGCAGATTATGATGCGCGCTGATGCAGGCATGCGCTTGCGTTTACGTTCAGGGCAAACAGCGCCCCTATTGGGACTCGCCTTCGGCGAGGGGCGCCCGCCCGCCGTCGCTGAAGGACTTCGCCCCTGAGCCCTTCGCTTCAATCGCTCAGGGCGAAGGGGTCAGCCCCGAAGGGCTATGGCGGGTAAACTCCGGGACGCCCCTACGATGGTTCACTGAAGACGCCAATACGCGTAGCGTCTACGGTCCCGGCGACATCGTCAGAACCTTGCTGGAGGCGCTTTCCTGGCCATCTACATCCACGGCGGTGACAAAGAAGGAGTATTTCACGCCTTTCTTCAGCCCACCCAGGGAGAGGCTGGTCTTGCTCACCGCCTTACTGGTAAGTCTTTTCTTCTGGCCTTTTACGACCCGGTAGACGTGGTATCCCCGCACATCACCGTCCGAAGCCTGCCAGTAGAGCTTTATCCGTCCCTCCCCGGCCTCACCACGAAAGCCGCGGGGCGCGGCGAGCGGCGCCCCTACATCTTCTTCCCCGGATGCTTCGATCTCCACGTGGACCTTGCGGCTGTAGGGACCCACGGCTCCATCCGGCCCCACCGCCCTCACGGTGAAATAGTAATCCTGACCGGCGGGCACCCCCAGCGTCAGGCTCGTCGAACGGCGCAGCTTGGGCGTTATCTTCTTGAACTTCCTGCCGTCCTTGCTCATATAGACACGGTAGCCAGCGACCTTGCCGCCGGACTTCCTCCACTCCAGCCGCACCCTCTCCCCCTTGATTTCCGCGCTCAAGCCCGCGGGCGCCTGCAGGGTTTTCACCTCCCGGGAGCGCGCTCTCTTCTTCACCTTCTTCTTCTTGCCGATAGTGACTGAAGCCGCGCCGGAATAGAGGCTTTCCTCGCCGTCGGCGGAGACGCTCGTGGCGACGAAATCGTATTTGCCCGGCTTAAGGTCCGCCAAGACAAGGCGGCTCTCCCTCAGGATATCGTAGTTCATCTTCTCGTAACTGCCGTCCGCGAGCCGTCGATAGGCGTTGTAGCCCGCCGTGTCCCAATCCAGGGAAGACGGCCACGAAAGCTTCACCTTTTTCTTTTCCCGCTTCGCCTTCATCCCGGCCGGCGGCAGTGGTCCCGTCTTGACCACTCCCATGCTGATCGTCGCCGAGACCCTGTGCGCTAAGCCGAGGTCGTTCGCGTATGGCACGAAAGCGTAGTCGAACTGGGGCGTGAACGCTTCGAGCCCTTCATACTTCAGCCCCACCCCGGCAGCGATGCTCTCAACATCTCGCATCGTCTTGTATCCCCCGCGCAGGGCAAAGAGGCCGAAGAACCAGCACTCGGCGCCGATGCCCAGCTTCGGCTCGCCCCCTTTGAGGTAGTGCGCGTATTCCACGCTCAGATTCGCCTTTACCGGCGCCTTATCCCAGGCCAGGGCGGCAAGACCCAGGCGCAGCGAAGTCGGCAGGGGGTCGCCTTCCTCGATGAACGTAACATCCGAGCCCATGTTAAGCATACTGGCGCCGAGGCGCACGCGGCGCCACGGCTGTATGATAACGCCGCCGTCCAGCGCGATGCCGCTGGCCTTGTAACCGGAAAGCTCACGCGAGATCATCTTCACGCCAAAACCCACAGATAGAGTGCGCATTACCTTGATGCCGTAGGAACATCCCATAGCCATATCGCCCGCCTTGCCCGTTGCCGCGTCCGGATGCACGGCGGGATTAGTCGAATTGAAAGGCGGCACGCTGAGCATTATCCCTGAAATGGCCGCCGTGCCCCATCTGCCCAGGGGATAGGCGAAGCCGTATGACTGGTAAGAGATGTCGGCGAGATAGACCAAGTGCATGAACCCGGCCGAGGGGCGGGAGATCTCGGAAAGGCCTGCCGGGTTCCAAGAGGCGGAATTCAGGTCGTCGGCCACGGCCACGTAGGCCTCGCCCATCGCCGAAGTCCGGGCGCCGCTGCCAATCTTAAGAAAATCAGCGCCGGAGGAACCCTTGGCGTAAAGCAGTGCTCCTACCTGCGCCCACGAGAAGATGGCCGCCAAGAGAAGCAACTTCAACAAGCTGTTCCCGTCTTGTTTTGCCATCTATATCTCTGGTAATGGGTTACTTTGCCTGAATTCCCCGCGGAGAACGCGGAATCTTCGCGGAAAACGCGGAAAAGGCCGCCATTCCGCGACCTCCGCGATATCTCCGCGCCTTCCGCGCAAAACAGTCCATTACATAATTCCAGTTTATCATCTTTTCTGTTTTTCGTCAAGCCAAGCCACTAGCTTGCCGTGCCGCAGGACTATATATCTAGTCGTTAGTCGTTGGTCGTTCGTCGTTGGTCTAAAGGAAGTTATGTACAATGCGCGGGCCCAGGTTTTCCGTAAGGATTGGAGGTAACCAGCGCCAGATGTGGCCTGCCATCTTGTATCGCGTCGCGCTGGGATGTACGAAGGGAACGCGCCCTCCCTTCGGCAGATAGTAGCTGTAGTAAAGCTGTGCAGGCGTCGCGCCCCAATTGGCCTTGAAACGAAATGCTCCGCTGCCGTGCGCCGTGCGTCCCAGGTCGAGTGATCTCCATTCCTTTTCCCTGCCCAGCGCACGCATCTCGTGGTAAAGATAGTCGTTCACGCGCAGGCGGCGATAGAAAGGGTCGGCAGCGATAAAGCGGGCATGCGCCCGTGCCGCGTGCACCAGGATGATGGCCGCAGCGACAAGCTGATTCGCATAATAGGCACCGCACATTTGCATTGTCGCACCGAAGCCCGGCTTCAAGTTTACAAAGAAGTCCTCCCCTACCGCGGGTGAGCCGAGGTAACGCATGCTCTTCTGGTACAACACAGCGAAGGCGGCCAAATCGGCAGCGTGTGGCGAACCCACGCGAATATCCACGCCGGCCCCCTCGGCCCGGCCGTAGTTCCTTTCGGCGGAATCCTTGGGCCTCTGCCAATAGTCCAGGGCTTTGGCGCGCTGGCAGACCATCAAGCAAAGGCGCGTATGCCCGGGCATGTCCCGCTCCTGCCTAAGGCCGCGCAACTCCAGGTGGTCTGCCTTGAGGCCGCGCGCCAGGGACTGGGCCTCGTTGATGAGCAGATCGCGCGTCTTCTCGTCGCGCGCCAGGGGACCACAGTAACTCGCGCCCGGCAAGGAAATAAGATATGTCCTGCCTCGCCAGTTCTTGAAGGCGATCAGCGGCAACACCCCCTGGATCTCGCCCCTCCCGGCTACCATCAAAGCGTAGGGACGGTAAGGATAGGTGCGGCAGAGCGCGCGCAGCCACGCCGTGGTATGATACGGCCCGCCGTCTTCCCTGCCGGCGACGAACTCATCCCAGTCCCGCGGCAGTTTCTCTAGTTTATCAAAGCAGTCTACGTACATGCTGTTAGCAAAACGCCCTGCCGGGCAGGGCGGTTGTCTATCCACAGATTACACAGATTTC
>CBDVCL010000229.1:0-4653 GCA_965372475.1 uncultured bacterium
CTCCGCGGCCGCCGCCTTGGCGCCAGCCGCGGCCTTGGGCTTCGCCGGTCTCGCCTCCTCACCCTCGACGACCGCGTCAGCGATTATCACCGAGACCAGCTTGATCGACTTAATCGCGTCATCGTTACCCGGTATCGGGTAATCTATGCTTTCGGGGTCGCAGTTGGAGTCTACAAGGGCCACGATAGGAATATTAAGTCTCAGAGCTTCGGCCGTCGCCACCCTCTCCCGTTTCGGGTCTATTATGAAAACCGCTGCCGGCGGCTCCTTCATCTCCTTGATGCCGGAAAGAGTCTTGCGTCTCTTTACCATTTCCTTCGACAAAACGGTGTGTTCCTTCTTGCTAATCTTCACTGCCGCGTCACCCTCCACCATCGCCTCGAGCTCTTTGAGGCGGGTGACGTTCTTCTTCACCGTATCGAAGTTGGTCAGCGTGCCGCCAAGCCACTTGTTGTTCACGTAGTGCATGCCGCATCTCTCCGCCTCTTCGCGGATGCTGTCCTGGGCCTGCTTCTTCGTGCCGATGAATATGAGCTCCCCTTCCTCGAGAACGACTTGGCGAACGAAATGATAGGCTTCTTTGATCATTTGCACGGTCTTCTGCAAATCGATGATGTGGATACCGTCACGCTCATCAAAAATGAACCGTGCCATCCTGGGGTTCCAGTGACGCACCTTGTGCCCGAAATGGACCCCCGCCTCCAAGAGCTGCTTCATGGTCACTGCAGACATCGTCTCCTCCCGGTGGTTTGTCTTCCGCCCGGATCCTTCCGGCGAAGAACCCCCATTCCTGTCTTCCGACAGGCCCTGAACCTAAGCGCAGCCAACGCGCATGGTTCAGGGCAGGAAGACATGGGGGCACCTCTCCGCCAGTCACCGAACGTGCTTGATTGAACGCTGATTACGCAGATGACGACATCGCAGATTACGCTGATTTGTGTTTCCTTTCCGCGCAATCAGCGAGTATTCAGCGTAATCCGCGTCTCTTATTCCTTCAACAAGCCATCTATGGCCTCAGAAAGGCCGGGTACCTCCCTCTTCTTCTCCTCTTTCTTGGGTTCGGGCTTGCCCCCCGGGGCAGGCCCGGGGCCGTCCCCGGGTGGTTTCTTGTCGTCCTTCTGCCCAGAGCACTTGCGGCATACGAAGCCCTTAGCGTGCGTTTCCCTGTAAGTAAAAGGCGGAAGCTCTTTGCCACAAATGGCACACTTATCCATTTCCACTCACTTCGATTGTAATTCTAAGCGACACTCATCCAATTTAACCCGCCATTCTAGCCCCTACTGCCGCTATTGTCAATATTAATCAGTCGTGTTGCGCAGACGCCGTACGCCTTATGAAGGCCATCATCCTCCTGCGCGCGGCGTCATCCAAGCGCGTAAACATCACGCGCATCTGGTATCGTTCCCTGTCCTTCGAAGGCCCGCGTATGCGGCCAAGCACACTGCCGCGCACGCTCACCATCTCTTCGCCCAATTCCAATTCTACTTCCAGCTCGTCCCCGGCGGAAAGCGGCTCATCAGCGGACAGCAACATGCCGCTGCGGCTCAGGTTCAGTGCTATTGAGTTCTTCATCTCCCGGCGCCCGGAGGAATCCGCTGGGTGCACCACCCCTCTTATGGCCAGGAAGACATCAACGCGTTCCGCGTCACGCCTCTTCTTGAGATATACCTCCTTCTGAGTAGGCACGGTAATGAAGAAGGCCGGTGCGACTCCCTTCAGCAGGCCTTCTACCCGCGCCAAAACGCAGTAGAGCTCGTCCCTGTAGATAAACCCTATTTCTATCTCCTCGTCCTTCTTCAATCGCAGATAGCTCCCCCCTTCCAGCGGCACGTTAATGATCAGCTTAGACCGCTCCAGGTCGTCCACCCGGCAATTATACCAGTGTTCGCGCCTGTCCTTGAGCGCACGCAAGTATACCTTCTGTCCGATCTTCAGCATCATCATCTCCCTTTTTCGATTGTGGGTTACTTTGCCTGTATCCCTCGCAGAGAACGCGCCCCTGCGCCCCCATGTCTTCCTGTCGGAAGACAGGAATGGGGGCGGACGCAGGGGGCGGAAAACGCGGAAAAGAGCCGTTCTTCCGCGACCTCCGCGACAGTTCCGCGGCTTCCGCGTAAAACAGTCCGTTCCCTCCTTTTCCTAGATTGTAGCGGAATACGCGGATTTTTCAAGACAGGAAGGTCTCTTAAAAAGAAAAAGGAAGAAAAAGGAAAAGGGGATGGAAATAACCTAGCTTGTAGTCGTGCCTCTAGACTTGCCCCTTTTTACTTTTTCCTTTTCACTTCTTACTTCATACATCTCCTCTTTGAAATGCCCTTGCACCAATGGACGCGTTTTGCTACCTTAGTGTTATCGTAGCAGTTGTCTCGCGGATTACGCGGAGCAACGTCTATGGCCCGGTTACTGTCCAAAATGCCGGTTCCCATTCTACTTTACGCCAGAACATGATCAGCGCAGACGACTTAGAGAGGATATACCGCAAGACCATCCGCATATCCTTGATCTACCTGCTCACGGCCATCCCCCTTATCATGGTCACCTTCACCCGCGAGCAATTCGAACTGCCCAAGCTGACCGCCATGCGCGTGATCCTACTCTACGTCCTCTTCCTCTCCCTCTGGCGCTTGCTGGCCAGGAAACAAGGCACCTGGTTGCGCACCGCCCTTGACCTGCCCCTCGCCCTTCTTCTCCTTGCCCACGCAGTCACCACCGTGTTCTCTTTCTCTCGCGCCACCAGTTTCTATGGCGACTACGAGAATTTCGCCGGCCTGGTATCGTTCCTCGGCTATATCGCCCTCTTCTATATCTTCGTCCACCACGTGCGGCGCCAGGACGCGGAC
The DNA here is from genome assembly GCA_965372475.1 of uncultured bacterium. GTDB lineage: Bacteria > Oederibacteriota > JAUXIB01 > JAUXIB01 > JAUXIB01 > CBDVCL01. The sequence goes on from CBDVCL010000229.1 coordinate 2,841, forward strand.
AGGCTTGTCACCCTGGCCCTGGCCAGCGGTACGGTGACGGCCTGCTACGCCCTGGCCCAGCATCACGGTTTCGACCTTATACTCTGGGAAGCCACCTCGGTGATCCGCGGACGTGTCTTCGCCAGCCTCGGTAACCCCAATTTCCTCGCGGCCTATCTTGTCGTCCTCGTGCCCCTCTTCTCTTACCGCCTGCTCCGCCCCGACCGTGCTGCTTTGTTATCCTTCGCCCATTTCGTCCCCACCGTCATTTTTGCCGCCCTGGGACCTGTTCTGCTTCGCCGCTTCTGCCCTTCCCAGGCCGCGCACGGCCCCGCCGCCTTTCTCACGCTCGTCTCTATTCTCCTGCCCGTGGGGGTACTCACGGGGCTCTTCCACCTGCTGGCAAGAGCGCGCCACCATCACGCAGCGACAAGAAGCGACCGGCCCAGCCCTACCGTCAATCTGATCGGCTACGCCGTCTTCGCTGTCGCCTTGTGGGCGTGCCTGGCGGCGATCCTGGCCACCGGCAGCCGCGGCGGCCTGCTGGCCCTCGTACCGAGCATGCTCCTCCTGCTGGTGTTGGTGATATGGAAGCTCCCCCGCCGCGAAACGCGCCGCTTGGCTATCGTCGTCCTGATAGTCCTGCTGCCGACGGGCTTCATCGCCCCGAGGTACGGCTATCCCCTGGTCAAACGAATACAAAGGGACTTCCGAACCTTCTCCTGGCAGACGGAGGGGTCCCGTCTCCACATCTGGATACCAGCCCTGCGCATGATCAGGAACCATCCCCTCCTGGGTACCGGGCTTGACACCTTCAAGATAGCCTTCCCCATATACAACGACGCCAGGTTCTCCCGCATCGACGGCATGTTCGTCAGTTCCCGTACCGCCCACAACGAGTTCCTTCAGTTCGCCGGCACCATGGGCCTGCCGGCGCTAGGTTTCTACCTGCTCTTCATCCTCACCTTCTTGCGCCTGCAGTTTTCGCTCTTCAGGTCCTCCACCTGGTCCGGAGACGCCATCCTGCGCGCCTCGCTCCTGTCCGGCTGGTGCGCCTACCTCATACAGAGCACCGTCAGTTTCGGCGTGGCCGGCGTACTCGTCCTCTTCTGGTCGCTCCCGGCCCTGGCCTTGGTGCTCGACCGCGAAAAACTGAAGATCCGCACGCACAACTTCAGTCTCCCCCAAGCGCTCGGCCTGCCGCTCTTGCCCTTGGTCCTGTTCCTCTCCCTGCACTGCCTCAACCTGCTCGCGGCGGACGGATATTTTCAGAACGCCCAATCCATTCACCGCCACGCGGAGCGACAGGAGCAGGAAACTACCGCAGAAGATCTAAGCCGGCTCTTCAACCGCGAATACGACTTCATCAAGCGCTCTGCCTCGCTGGCCCCATTCGAGGTGAAGTACCGCGTCTATGCGGGCCTGGCCGCGGAAAAGGTCTACCGCTACACGGGCCGCGATGAATGGTGGCAACGCGCCGAGAAGGACTACTCGCGCGCCGTGATACTCAGCCCCAAGAACTCTTACTACTACAACAACCTGGCACGGCTCCACCAGGACAACAGGAAAGGAAACGCCGAGGATCGGCTTAAGATCTCCGAGGCCTACTATCGGCAGGCCGTTGACCTGGCGCCGGCCACGGCCTACTTCCGCTGTAACCTGGCCGACCTATACTTCGAGGGCGGCCGCAACGAAGACGGCCTCGCCGCCCTGAGGCAGGCGCTCGAGCTCAACGCCGACTTCGCTTGCCGGCACTGCGTTCGCTCTTTCGTCAAATACTACCAGCGCGGCAGGGAACAACTGGCCGAGGAGATAATTCGCTCGGCCCTTGAAT